>CAVBPI010000059.1:5738-9714 GCA_963596955.1 bacterium
TCGGTGACAAGAAAAGTCACTCTCGACGCCGATGAGGACTGGTTTGTCGCCGAGAAACCGGACTGGGTCCCCCTCGACAGGACTTCCGGCGAAGCCAAGACCGAACTTGAGCTTACATTTCAGCAGATGCCTTCCGGCGAGTCCCGTGAGGGAACCGTGGTGTTCAAGCTGAAAGGCAAGGACCATAGCCTGTCTCTCGATGTCCGGCCGTACGATTCGGAATATGGTGAGGATGAGGTGGTTACGCTTCAGGGCGCGACTGAGGGCAGCGGGGTCAACGTCGTTTTTCTCGGCGACGGCTACAGTGCGGAAGATATAAGCAAAGGCCTTTTGCTCCAGGACATAAATGAAGCAGTGGAACATTTCTTCGACATCGAACCTTTCAGGACATACAGAAACCGCTTTAATGTCTATACCGCAGCCGCCGTTTCGCCTGAGTCCGGCATCGGCAGCGTCAACACGATAATATACAACCGCTTCAACACATCCGCAAAGGGCGGGGCCACGCTCGGCGGGCGCTTCGGTGACAGCGACTATGCCGAGATTTTCCGTTATGCCTGCCGGATGCCGACTGTAAACGAGGACAACCTTCCGCAGACGCTCGTCGTCATAATCCCGAACACGACGGAATATGGCGGAACGACCTATCTCTACGACGACGGTTCCGCGATAGCCTATTGTCCCAAGAGCGACTACGGCTATCCTCAGGACTTCCGCGGCATCATCCAGCATGAGGCCTGCGGGCACGGGTTCGGAAAGCTCGGCGACGAGTACATCTACCACAATGCCTTCATCGATGCCTGCAAGTGTACCTGCTGCGGCCATGTCGGGGAATTTAATGCGGCCAAGTCAAAGGGCTGGTTCGCGAACCTGTCCCTGGGCGGGAAGCCGGAGGACGTGCCGTGGAGTCATCTGATTTACCACGAGAAATACCGCAGTTTCGTTGATATATATGAGGGCGGATTCATGCACAGCAGAGGAGTCTGGCGTTCGGAATACAACAGCTGCATGAACAACGACATCCCGTATTTCAGCACCATAAGCCGGGAGGAAATTGTCCGCAGGATTATGGAGTATTCCGGCGGGACGTTCAGCTTTGAGGATTTTGTCGCCAAGGACAATCTGGACAGCGCATCACGGTCACAGGCTTCCCGGAGGATGAAGTCCCGCTCCGGTGTGGATGAAACGGCAAATTCCCGCGGGCCGCATAACAATCCCGTATTCTGTGGGAAACGCCCGGAAATCAGGGACGGAGAATGATTTGCCTTAAAATGTAATGATTCATGAAATGTAATTCGTTGATATATATATCATTGCACTGCCTTCCTTTCGCATTCGGATGTTCCGGAGGATATGATTCGGCAGACGGAGAACTCGTGCGGATACGCTTCAGCCTCGAATATCCGGGGATGACAAAAGTTTCTTCCAATGGGTTTGAGAAGGGCGATGTCGTCGGGTTGTATATGACTGAATATGAGAATGGTAAGGCTTCTCCTCTGCATCTGTCGGGAAATGCGGTGAACAACGAAGCCCTGACTTTTGACGGCGGCTCGTGGACTCCGGCGAGGAAAGTCTATTGGAACATAGGCACATTGTACGATGCGTATGGATATTACCCCGCCGGTGCGCCTTCCTCTGTGGATGAATATCCTTTCAGTGTCGCGGAGGATCAGTCGGTGGAGGGCGCATACGAAAGTTCCGATTTTCTGTGGGCAAAGGCGTCAGGGGTGCGCTATCCGCAGACTGTGGCCCTGAAGTTCTCGCACAGGATGAGTCGTGTCGTGATAAGGCTTCTGAAGGGGGAGGGCTTCGAGGGCGATTTCCCAGACAATCTGTCGGTCAGGATTCATGGGGTCGTGGCTGCCGCCCTTGTCAATCTGGGCACCGGTTCCGTAATGAGTGACGGACGGGCATCCAAAGTAACCGTTACGGCCAGGCGAGAGTCGGTTGACACTTATGCCGCCATTCTCGTCCCTCAGTCACTCACAAGCAGACAGCCGCTGGTGGAGATTCAGTATGACGGCGTTTCCTATTTTGTCGAGGGCAGGATAATTTTCCGTTCCGGGACCCGGCATCAGCTGAACATCACTTTGAACAGCAACCCGGACAAGGTCCGCATCGATGTCGGCGGTGAAGTTCGGGACTGGGACTGAAGTCGCGGATTTGCAGTTCTGCGGGCCGCCGGCTTTGCCGTGAGTTATTTCAGGATGACCTCGGTGCCCTCGTCCTTGATTACCCGAGCCGTGCTTCCGGACGGGAGAATCAGCCGCTCAAGGGCGCTGTTCCCCTTGCAGTTGACCTGTGTCAGAGCGCCACAGCCTGACAGGTCAAGCTCGCCGGACAGTCTGTTTGACTGACAGTCGAGCGTCCTGAGCGCCGGCATCCGTCCTATGTCAAGCCCCGTTAGCCTGCTTCCGAAAAGGAACAGTTCCTCAAGAGAGGTGCAGCCGGTGAGATTGATGCTTTCAAGTTCCGTGTTCTGGCAATACAGCCTTTTCAGCTTCCGGCACTCACTGATATTCAGGTTCTTCAGCGGATTGTTGTCGCACACGACTTCCGTCAGTTCCGGGTTTTCCGACAGGTCGAGAGCCGCAATGTTCTGCCCGCTTACGGAAAGTTTCTTGAGCGAAGTGAACATCTCAACCCCGTGCAGGGATGATATTCCGGAGTATCTGTTCCTATCAATCTTCATCTCTTCAATCTCCGCAGCCTCCGTCGCTGACACAATCCCGTCATAGTCAGCGTCGAAGTTGTCGCAGAGAAAGTTCTTGAATGCGGCGTCTTCAATCTTTGCCGTATAGAATACCGAAGTGTCGTCAGGGATGAGCCTGCCCTTGCTCAGATTTATGTTGATTCCGTCAATCTCCTGTCCTTCGAGAAGATTGAGCGTTTGCAGCATGGCGCAGTCCCGGCAGTCGAGGGCTTTTATTGCTGTGTTGCAGAACAGGTCAAGCCGGGTGATGCCGCAGTTCCTGAGGGTGAGGCTGGTGAGCGCGATGTTATATTTGGTGTTGATGACGCTTAACGCGCTGCCGGAGGCATCGAGGCTTTCAAGGCCGGTCAGCAGGTAGAGCTTTGCGCCGTCTTTCAGCATTCCCTGAGCCGACAGCCTCCGGAGCCCTTTTGCCTGTTCAAAGACTTCATTCATATCCGGGATGCCGCTGTTGCCGCACGAAAGCTCTTCGAGAGCGGAAGGCTGCGGGAGGGGTATCCGTGTCACCGGATTCCCGGAAATGTCGAGTCTTCGCAGCGCCGTGCAGTGCCCGATACCTCCGAGTGAGGTCAATCCCGCGTCCGGCAGTGCGATTTCATCAACTTCAGCCGCCTCAGCGAGGCTTATGTATCCGTCACCGTCGGAGTCATATCTCGAAATCAGGTATTCTTCAAGAACTTTGCTTTCAAAGGTCACGGGCACATGGAATTTCTGCTCTTCGCTGTAGAATATGCCTCTTCGCCCGCGTGCATACGCTCTGACGCGGTAGGACTGCCCGAGTTCAAGTCCGGTTATTTCACTCCTGTGCCTCCCGCTCGCCGGCGTGTCGGAGGTTATGGTCTCAAGGCTAATATCAGGCTCCGGCGACACGCTCCAGCACAGTCCGCAGGCTTCAACCGCATCCGTTCCCGGCCATTCTATCTCATATTCAAACACCGCCGCCGCAGAACTCAGCTCCGCCGGTGCGTAAAGCCTCACCTCCGGCCTGCGGAACACGCCCGGCTCCGGGTCGGAAAGGCAGGAGAGCGCGGTAAGCGCAGCCAGCAGCAATATGACGGTCCTTTTCATCGGTGGTTCAGAAAATATATTCCTCCGGCGCAAGCCTTACATCGTGTTCAAGGAACATCACAAAGTATATCGGGATGTAGGTGACGCCGTTCTTCTCGAAGACATTGGCTTCGTTTGACAGAACGTATGCCTGCCGGACTGCGTAATCCTTGTTCTCTATGAATCTGCCCAATGCGCTGTGAATCATGTAATCCT
>CAVBPI010000059.1:9724-10297 GCA_963596955.1 bacterium
GATTTTACCTCAAGCGGGATGGAAGACATATTTTTTGTGTCGTCAATCAGATAATCGACCTCCCCGTTCTTCTTGTTGTCGTAGTAGTACAGGCCGAATCCGTGGGCTTTCAGTTCCTGAGCAACGGCAGTCTCATAGACGGAGCCGAGATTCACTGAGCGTTTGTCTTCGAGGACTGGTCTGATGTCGTTGCCGTACAATATGCCCGTAAAGAGCCCGGTGTCATTGAGATACAGTTTCAGAAGGTTCTTTCCCGCATTTTGAACAAGGGGGTAGGACGGTTGGCTTATGGCATCAACTTCAAGCGCGACTCCAGATGACACGAGATAGTCGAACTCATCCTGATAGTCGCTCGTGCGTTTCCCGTTCTTCCCTTCAATGTCCTTTACCTTGATGCGTTTCTTTTTGTTTTCAAGATTTGACGGAATCATCTCATATATCCGCATAATCTTTAGCTTTCGTGCGGACTCCTTTTCATATTTTGTCGCATCAAGGGCATAGAGCTCCCTGATTTCCTTGTGCACGTCCCGGACTTTTGCGATGTTGTGTTCTGATATGTAGGTGTTCACGGCG
>CAVBPI010000060.1:0-10251 GCA_963596955.1 bacterium
GAACTTCTACATCATGTACGCGAACCACGAGGTCACGAACTACTGGAACCCTCACATCAACTCCGACACCGAGACGCTTACTTTCGACCCGCGCATCGACTGGCCGCAGTGGAAGGTGATTGTCGATAGGGTGATTTCGCAGTACTTCCACCGTCCGAACTATGTGAAGATTGACGGCTGCCCTGTGTTCAGTATGTGGGACTTCGACTTCTTCACCGAAAGCTTCGGCTCCCTTGAGGAGGCCGGCAAGGCCATGGACTACTTCCGCGCCAAGGTGAAGGAAGCCGGCTTCCCTGACCTGCATCTTCAGAAATGCAACGGAATCTGGCCGCGCTCAAAGGAGGAGACCGCGAGGATAAAGGCTCAGATAAAGAGATTCGGCATCAGCTCCACCGCCGCCTACAACATGGGCGGAAAGAGCATGGACTACATACGCCACGGAATGCAGGCCATAGAGTACAGGCAGCGCTGGTACGACGAATACGGGATTCCGCTTTTCCCTACCGCTTCCATAGGATGGGACGACACCCCGCGCTACCCGAACAAGGGCGAGCAGGACATCACCCGCTACAACCATTCGGCGGAAGCCTTCGCGTCCTTCCTCCAGACGGCCAAGGAATGGGCCGACGATCATGCGGACACGCAGCCTAAGTTCGTGATGATAAACGCATGGAACGAATATGTCGAGGGCAGCTACCTTCTTCCTGACCGCTACTGGGGCTTCAGCTTCCTTGAGGCGGTGAAGGATGTGTTCGACGGAAAATATGACCGGCCTGAATAGGCTCCGGCAGAAATATAAACACTAATCCGATAATCATCAGAACAATGAAAAAGTATTGTCTTATTGTTCCCGTCATTCTTTCGTTCGTGCTCCAGTCCTGCACGGGCGACAAACTGGAACAGCAGGTCTCGTCTCTTGAGGGACGTGTCGCCGCCCTGGAGAGCGTCTATGGCGAAATCAATGACAACGCCACCGCCCTTAACGCTCTCTATCGTGAGAACCTGCTTATAATCAAGTATGACGAGAGGACTGAAAACGGGAAAACGGTCGGCTACGACCTGAAACTTTCGGACGGAAGCACGCTCCACATCACCTATGGAAAGGAAACGGAGGGTCTTGCGCCCATGGTTGGAGTCAACGACATGGGAAAGTGGGCCTTCTCCGTCGATGGCGGTGAAACGTTCATTGAAATAAAGAACGCGGCAAGCCCGTGGAGCGAGGACGGAAAGTCCCCGATTGTGAGCGTTGACAAATATGGCTTCTGGCAGATTTCCCTCGATTCGGGAAAGACATGGGAGAGGGTGACCGGCACGAACGGTGACCCGATAAGTGCCGTTGACGGAAAGTCTCTGGCACCTTCGTCATATTGCTTCTTCGACAGGGTCGCCTATAATAAGGAAACCGGCAACATGGACTTTCTGCTTGTGACCGGAGAGTCGTTTTCTGTTCCCGTGACGGCGGAGGCTTCCATAAAGCTGGAATATTACGATGAGAAAGAGGGCGCCTGGGTGTATGGCAACCGTCTCAATGAGTTCCCTGCCGAAATCAGCGGAATCAGCGACATGGCTTTCCTCAATGTCCCTGACGGCTGGAACCTGTGGATGGAAAACGACAAGCTCGTCGTCGAGGCTCCTCAGGACGGTGTCACGGGCGACTACACGGTCAATGTAATCGCCTCCACCTACTCCGCCGAGGCCAAGACCTTCAGCTTCAGGTTCAGGTATGAAAAGGGTCTTATCCTCTACGACGACTTCCTCGGAAACGACATCGACTACCGTTGGTGGCTGCGCTACAAGAGCGGCACGGTGACTTCCGAATGGGACACCTATCAGAAGGGCGATCCGGCAGAGTCGGTCATTGAGGACGGCTTGCTGAAGCTCTATGCCCATGTTGACGGGGATTCCTACAAGACGGGAGCAATCTGGACGAAGAACAAGCTGACCTACAAGCCGCCTTTCCGGCTCGACTGCAGGGCGCGCTTCACGCAGATGGGAACGGGCATCTGGTATGCCATCTGGGTGTCTCCGGATGCCGGCTATATGCACGGCGAGATTGATGTCTGCGAGAAACTGAACTTCGGCACCACGACCTACCACACCTGCCACACATTATACACTCTGAACACCGCGGCCGAGAATCAGAAGAAGGAGACTTATGTCAACGAGGCCGGCGAGACTGTGCCTAACTGGCATCAGGGCATAGCTCAGGATGCCATGCAGCCGGGAATGTTCAACATATTCTCCGTCGAGGTCACTGACGAGCAGATTGTATGGCTGGTCAACGATGTTCCTGTCCATGTCTATAAGCATATTCCTCATTCGGTGGATGACCCTCTCTATTCGCAGCTCAAGCCGCAGGAGCAGGAGTACTACCTCCTGAACTGGACCTACATGGAACAGAACTATAACACGCTCCTTAACGTGGCTGTCGGAGGACAGTTTGTCGGCGGTGTAATCAAGAGGGAGGAATTCCCGGGACAGTTCGACATTGATTGGGTGAAAGTAAAACAGTTATAACACTAAATAAAGATGAAAACTTACAGCAGATTATTCACTGCCGCCGCAGCGTCTCTGACAGCGGTTCTGATAGCGGTCTCCTGCGCCGACCTCGATGGCCTTCAGGACAGGGTTGACCGGATAGAAAATAGGGTGGCCGCGTTGGAAAAGGTCTCCGAGGCGTTGAACGGCAACATTCAGGCGCTTCAGGCCATTGCATCCGGACAGGCTATCAACAGCGTCGAGGAAAAGGACGGGGCTTATGTCATCACACTTTCCAACGGCACCGTCATGACGCTTCAGCAAGGCAGTGTCGGTATGGGCAAGGCTCCGCTCATGTCAATCGACAAGGAGGGCTATTGGATGGTTGATTATCAGGACGGCAAGGGTGCCGTGTATATCACCGACGACGAGGGCGAGAAGATTGTCGCCGTCGGACAGAATGGTATTACCCCGGTGTTCGGCGTGAGCACGGACGGCTACTGGACGGTAAGCTATAATGGGGGGGGCAGCTTCGCACCTGTTCTTGATGTCAATGGCGAGAAGGTAAAGGCCGTTGCCGGAAGCAGCACGGAGGACTCCTATTTCGCCGGTGTCGAATACACTGACGAAGCTCTTATCCTGACTCTCAAGAACGGAGAGCAGTACAAGGTTCCTGTTGTCGGAGGCTTCCTTTGCAAGATTAGCGGAGCCGACGACGAGGTCGTTTTCAGACTCGGCGAGAAAAAGACTTTCTCCGTCGAGCAGAAGGGAATCGCCACGACAATCATAACCGCCCCGCAGGGCTGGGAGGCATATCTCACCAGTTCCGTTCTCTCTGTTCAGGCACCGGCCGAGGCGGCCACGAAGGCCATCCTTGCCGACACCCGGACGGATGTCTCTGTTGTTGCCATCTCTGAGGCGGGACACCTCGCCATCGCCAAGGTTCGCGTAAAGCTTGACGGCTCTGTGTCAGTATATGACCCTGCTGCAAACGTCGCTCTTGTCGAGGCCACGGTCAACTCTCTGAAATTCAATGTGACGACAGAGAACGCTACCTCGTGGTACTGGATGCTCCGCAAGGCCGGTGAGGCCGCTCCGGGGGCTGCGGACCTCATTTCTGAGGGGACGAAGGGAACGGAAGCCACGGTTACGGTCGAAGGGCTGATGGGTCAGACGGACTATGTCATGTATGTGCTTCCTTGCGGAGATGTGAACAACGGTCCGATTTCCGTGTTCAAGGCAACTACCGCCAACTATTCAAGCATGTACGAGGCATGGGAAGCCGGCGCTGAGATAAAGATTGGCACGCAGACCTACAGCAAGGAGAAGAACGGCAAGGCTACCCTTGTCAAGGCTGAGGATCAGCGGATTTGGGGCGGATGGTTCAATGACGGCACCTACGGCGCGGTGTTCCTTGACGAGGGGGCGAGCGGGTACTTCAATGCCGGCGAAGGCTACAACAAGTCTGTCGTTGTCATCGGCAATGTTCCGGGAACCCGTCCTGTCGTGAAGTTCGCGGGCGCGATTTCGGTCAATGGAGCGGACTTTATTCTCAAGAATGTCAGCGTCGAGATGGCCGACGGCATCGGCAGCAATGCCGCCATCAGCAGCAACAACGCGATGGGACGGCTGGTACTTGACGACTGTCATGTTGACATGAGATACCCTGTGCTCAAGAGGTTCGACGACAAGGGCACCGGTGTCGGCAAGATGACAGGAATCGAGATAGTTGACTGCGACGTCTGCGTGAACTGGGCATCCGACAACATCGCATTCAACAATCCTGCGCCGTTCTTCCTCAACACCCACGCCGGCGGAGCGGACTGCGGCGACCTCACCGTAAAGAATAACGTGTTCTGGAGCAAGGGTGACAAGCAGGAGTTCCACATCTGCGCGGGTCCATGGGTTAAGGACACCAAGTTCGGTGACGTGGTTCTGGAGAACAACACCTTCTATAATGTGAACTGCGGTGCCGTTGCCACTGTTGGAAGGCAGAGGGCGCTGGTTGTGACCTCGACGGTGAACAGCCTGTCCCTGAGCGGAAACATCGCCTACGACTCCGCTCCTGATTCCAAGACGGTTTCGACGAGGGGACATTTCACATGGCTTTATGCCGGCAAGATGAAGCTCGAAGACATGAAGTCCGCGACGACGTTCTTCACAAGCAACCTTATAGACATAGCCGAGTATTGCTCGCTTCTTACTACCAGTGACAACGGCGGAGCCGAATGGAGCTATGGTCTGACCAGCCTGATAACATGGGGTGATTCCAACAGACAGACAATTAAGTCCTGGATCAATCCGTTCAAGTCTGAGAATGCCGAGACGGGTGTCTTTGAGACAACCGCCGACTACAAGGGCTATGGTGCGCAGCGTTAGTCAATCGCGTAAAAAGTGAAGTTTAATCAAAAAATTTCTTGCGATGGTTGAGAAAACGCAAAAACATGGTTATATGGCGCCGGAAATCGAGTTTCTGGAGCTTGAACTGACCGGGGGGGCTTCTGTACCTCTCAGGATATAATGGGCGAATATAAGGAGTCTTATGGCTCTGAACGCTATAACTGGGACTAAAATATGACAACAATTCAACATACCATTTTATTCGTTGGACTCTTTCTCGTGGCGGCGTCATGTACGTCGCGGGAGGATGCCCGGCCGGACACGGGACTTCGTGATGAGGGACGTCTCATCTCTCTTTCGCGGGAGGTCTTCGTGAAGTCCGTACTTGACGGCGACGTCGCGAAATGGACTGCCGGAGACGAAGTCGCTGCCTACCAGAACGAGGGCGAGGCTCCAAAGAAGTTCATCGCGCAGGAGGACGGCGTGACTGCCCGCTTCTCCCTGAAGGACGGGGAGACCCCGCTTGAGAAGACCGGCAACTATTTCCTTGCCTACCCTTACTCGGCTGTGGGGACATCGGCGGTGTCTTCAAATGCCGTTGTTCTGAACATTCCGGCGGAACAGACGGCGGTGAAGGATTCCTTTGACCCGTCCGCTGCCGTGGCTGTCGCGACGGGCACCGACTATGACGGCACATTTGTGTTCCGGAACGCGCACACTCTTTTCAAGATTACCGTTCCGGAGAACTTTGGCGCGGATATAGCGCAGATTCGCCTCGCGGCCAATACCGAGGGCGAAAGGATTGCCGGAGAATGCACGGTGACCTTCGACGCGGAGAATCCTGTGATTGCCGTGACGGAGACTGCCGTCTCCACGGTTGTCCTGAGCGGGAAGGACGGCTCTGTCCTCGCTCCGGGCGCATATTACATCGTGACTGCACCGGTGACCGTTGCCGGAGGAATCTGCGCGGAACTTGTCGGCACGGACGGAAGGGTCTATTTCAGATACTCCACAAAGGGCAAGGAGTTCCGGAGGAACATGATTTATGACCTCGGCGTGACGGTTGAAAAGGCCGGAACGAGCATAGTGCTTGATTCGAAGTACTACACGGAAGGGACCTCATACGTCTATGGCGGGCGCGAGAACCGTTTCCCGGCAACTGTCTCCGGAGTTTCCGGCGCCGCATTCACGAGCCTCCCCGAAGGGTGGAACGCCCGTCTGGAGAGCGATGCCCTCGTTGTCATTCCGGCGACCGCTTCGGAGTCCGGAACCTACGAGCTCCAGATGCTCGCCTACGCTGACGGGGCAAAGGCGGACATTTATACATTCAAGTTCCGATATGACCCGACGCTCATCCTCTACGACGATTTCAGCGGCTCGGACATAGACGACCGCTACTGGAGGCGTTTCGGCGATTACCAGACATCTCTCTGGTGCTGGTTCCAGACTGGAGATGAGGCACAGTCGCCGGTCGCCGACGGAAAGCTTCAGCTCAAGGCCGTCTATGAGGACGGAACCTACAAGACAGGAGCAGTCACGGGCAAGGGCAAGCTGGACTATGAGACACCGTTCCGCATTGACTGCCGTGCCGCGATGAGCCGCAGGGCAACCGGGTTCTGGTGCGCAATCTGGACGGTGCCTACCGTCGGTTACCAGAATGGCGAGATAGACATCATGGAGGCCGGCGACCACTATACGGATGCTTCCTTCGCTTCCACTGCCCAATACACCTGCCACAATCCATATACCATCAATACTCCGTCAAAGCGCTATGACATCTTCCGGCCGGGTCAGGATCAGCCTAACAGCGCGAAGGTGACGCTTGACGACCCTGACGGCTACCACACTTATTCCGTTGAGGTCACCGACGAGGCTGTCGTCTGGTATGTCGATGGAGTTCAGGTGCATAAGTACAGCAATATCCGCCACACCACGGCCGACAATGGTTATAAATATGCGGCGGAGACGACAACCAACTGGGCTGGGGAGACAATTTACCCTAAGGCCAATTATCTCAAGAACTACACCTTCACCGAGAACAACTACTTCGCGCTGTTCGACATTGCGGTGGGCGGCAGTTTCGTCGGAGGTGAGAACGACAAGGACAAGGTGCCTGCCACTGAGGGCTTTGAGGCGCAATTCGATATAGACTGGATTAAGATTTCTAAAATTAAATAGCAATGAAACTGATTAACACAATATTTGCGCTGGCCGTTGCCTCCGCGTCAATCGTCTCCTGCACGCAGACACTCGCGCCGGTCGAGGAGCCTCAGGATTTCTCGGAGGAAACCACAAGGCTCAACAACAATGTCGCCGCCGCGCAGGCCCTTGTTCAGGGACAGGTCATCAACTCCGTGAGTGAGTCAGGCAGCGTGTATGACATCCTCCTTGCAAACGGCACGCAGCTCAGGATAGACAACAAGGTTCACTCGAACGCGCCGTCCGTTGAGTTCAGGGATGGGAACTGGCTGGTCGATGAGACCGTCCTCACCGATGCGCAGGGCGGGGAAGTCGCTCTGGAGTTTCTTCCTGAATTTGCCGTTAATGCGGACGGGAAATGGATCGTCAGCGCCGCAGGAAAGGAAACTGTCCTGAAAAGCGCCGCCGTTGCCGGGGAGTCCGACTATTTCGCGGGCATCGAGCGCACCGAGACGGCTTTCAGCGTCACGACAAAGTCGGCATCCGTTCTTTCGGCTCCTGTGGCCGCGGGATTCCTCTTCAAGATTGACGCGACCGGCGTCCAGAACTTCGTGCTCGGCCAGACGCGCAGCTACGCCGTGACCCGCAACGGAATCAGCGCGGCGACGGTTGTCGCTCCGGAGGGCTGGGAGGTGACGCTTTCCGAGGCACAGATTAGCGTCACGGCGCCTCACACACCCGTGACCAAGTCGGTCGTTGCCGATTCCAAGACGGACGTTTCCGTGATAGCCGTTTCAACCGCGGGCTATGTGACTATAGCCAAGATTGTGACTTCGCTCGACGAGACCGCAAGCGCGACCGACCCGTTGGCAACACTCGCGATGGGCGAGGTAAAGGCCTTCGAAGCTGAGGTCAATGTAACCTTGCAGAACCAGACCGCTTGGTACTGGATGCTCAGGAAAGCGTCCGAGTCCGCTCCTTCGGCGGCGGAAATCAAGGCTGCAAATGCCGGCTCCGACACCAAGGTGAAACTCACGACCGAGCCTGAGACAGCCTACACTCTCTATGTCCTTCCTGTCGGCGAGACCAAGGACGGCGCAGTCGCCAAGATTTCCTTCACCACCGCTGCCGTGACCTCCTACTATGAGGCATGGGAGGCCGGTGCCGAGATAAAGATTGGTTCGCAGACCTACAGCAAGGCGAAGAACGGCAAGGCTACGTTGATTACCGGCAACAAGACCCAGCAGATTTGGGGAGGATGGTTCAATGACGGAACCTATGGTGCCATATTCGTTGATGAGGGCTCAACCGCGTTCTTTAAGAATGCCGGTTACAACAAGCCGGTGGTTGTTATCGGTAATGTTCCGGGTACCCGTCCGGTTGTGGAGATTCAGGAGCAGATTGCTGTGAACGGAGTTGACTTGGCGTTTAAGAATGTCAGCGTCGAGATGGTTGACGGCATGGTCGGAGGCAAGTTCATCTACAGCAACACGGAGATGGGCAGAATGATACTTGATGACTGTTATGTGGATTTGAAGTATCCGATGCTTATGAGATTCAACACGGATGGAAGCGCCGCCGGAAAGATGGCCGGTGTCGAGGTTCTTGACTGTGATGTTTGCGTGAATTGGGCTTCAGACAATACTGCCCAGCCGCTCCTTGTCAACACCCATGCCGGCGGTGCGGAACTCGGTAATGTCACGATAAAGAACAATGTGTTCTGGAGCAAGGGCGACAAGCAGGAGTTCCATCTTGTTGCGAGTCAATATGATGGCAAATATACCAAATTCAACGACATAGTTGTAGAAAATAATACATTCTATAATGTAAATAATGGCTTGGCCTCCAAAGGAAGAGTGCGCGCTATGATTGTGGCTTCTTCCCTCAACAGCATATCATTAAGCGGCAACATCGCATACGACATCAAGCCGGACTCCAAGTCTGTTTCTACAAAGCCTCATCTTACGTGGCTGGCAGTCTCGAAGACGGATGACGGTGGAATCGGAACGAGCGGAGCCGTTGCAGCAATGACAAACTCCGTAAGCAACCTTGTGAACATCGCTGAACTCTGTACTATTACGGATAGTGTCACTTCTGAATGGAACAAGGGTATGACAAACCTGATAACTTGGGTGTCAGGGGGCTATTCGGAAATCGCATCCTGGAAAAACCCGTTCGCCGTTGAGAATGTAGAGAATGGCTACTTCGTGACTACGGATGAATACAAGGCCTACGGTGCACAGAGAAAATAATTCAGAATCATGAAACTCAACAAGTTTATAATCATTTTGCTGGCCATCCTCCTTCCTGTCTCCCTCCGGGGACAGGCGGGGAAGGTGACCGTGAAGGGAACGGTGTCGGACACTTCCGGACCTCTTCCCGGCGCTACGATATATCAGGACGGAAATATGTCCAACGGCACCATGACCGGTCCTGACGGAAAATATGTGCTCACCGTAGGCTCGGACGCGACTCTTGTCGTTTCCTGCCTCGGCTATGCCGACATCAGGGAGAAGGTCTCGGGGAGAAGCCAGATTAACTTCACGATGAAGGAGTCCTATGAGACGCTGTCCGCGGCGGAGGTCGTGAGCGTGGGCTACGGTTCCGTGGCAAGGCGCGACCTCACCGGCTCGGTCAGCAAGGTCAACATGGATGACATCTCAAGATCGACTCCGATGAACTTTGACCAGGCCCTCGCCGGCAGGGTGGCCGGAGTCGTTGTCACCACGTCCGACGGTTCAGTAGGCTCCGAGGCCAACATCATCATCCGAGGAAACAACTCCCTCACCCAGTCTTCGGCGCCTCTCTATGTCATAGACGGCTTCCCGACCGAGAGCTCGTTCGCAAGTTCCATCAGCCCTGCCGACATCGAGAGCATCGACGTCCTCAAGGATGCCTCGGCCTCGGCGATTTACGGTGCCCGCGGCGCAAACGGAGTGATTATCATCACGACCAAGAAAGGCTCGCAGGGAAAACCGACGGTAAGCTTCTCCTCTTCGTGGACGGGTTCCAAGATTGCCAATAAGGTCGATTTGCTGAACGGTTATGACTATGTCCGCATGGACGACGAGTACTATATGAACAGGAGTACCTCGCACACCTCATATTTCATGAACTATCTTGAGGACGGAACTCCGGACTACAGATACTTCTCGCTTGAGGACTATGCCTCCGTGCCTTATGTCGATTGGCAGGACTATGTCTATAGAAATGCCTTCAGCCAGAACTATAATGTCTCGCTCAGCGGTGGCAATGAAAAGACAGGAACCAACTACAATGTCAGCTTCAGCGCCC
>CAVBPI010000061.1:0-10186 GCA_963596955.1 bacterium
CTCGGAAATCGAGAACAGGCCCGGCGTGACCGTAAGCGCGGACAATGCCACGCTCTCGGAACTGCTTGGCAGCGAACTTGGGAAGGCGGGGCTGCAATATACGGCAGTGGGCGACAAGATTGTCGTGACGCCTAAGCAGGGGCAGTCCGGCACCGTGACCGTCAAGGGGCGCGTGATTGACCGCAGCGGAGAACCGGTAATCAGTGCGTCGGTCCTCGTCAAGGGCACGAAGACCGGGGTAATCACCGACATCGACGGCAAGTTCTCGATTGACGTGCACAAGGGCGACGTGATTGAGTTCGCGTCCCTCGGCTACACGACTCAGGAATACCGCGCCGCAAGAAACTCCACTGTCGAGATTCGGCTTGAGGACGACGCCCTGCTGCTCGAAGAGGCGGTGGCGGTCGGCTACGGAACGACTTCGAGGAAGAACCTCACCACCTCCGTGGCCACCATCAAGACCGAGAAGATTGCCAAGAGCGCGACCAGCAACATGTCGCAGATGCTCATGGGAAAGGCGGCGGGACTCCGCGCAAACATCAGCAGCCCGCAGCCGGGAGGAAACGTCGATGTGTCCATCCGAGGCGGCGGAACCCCGATTTACATCGTCGATGGCATCATGATGCCGAGCGGCTCGCTTGAGGTCGGGAACGGAAGCATCGAGACCCCGAGCTCAATCAACAGGGCCGGTCTCGCGGGGCTCAACCCCGGCGACATCGAGTCCATAGAGGTTCTGAAGGACGCCTCCGCCGCGATTTATGGAATAAACGCGGCCAATGGTGTCATACTCATAACCACGAAAAGAGGTGCGGAAGGCGCGCCTAAGGTGACGCTCGAATCCAGCTATTCGTTCGTGCGCAACTACAAGTATCTCGAACCGCTCAGCTCCACCGAGTACATGAACTTCGCCAATGTGTTCAGCAAGGAGAGCTACCTGCTCAACCACGACATGAAGCCTTACGGAATCAACGACTACGACGGCGGATGGTCGCCGGTGTTCTACCCGGACCAGATTGCCTCGGCCACGAACACGAACTGGCTCGACTACATCCTCAGGCCGGGAAGCATCAACAACCACTCGCTCTCGCTCAACGGAGGAAACAAATATGTCAAATATTACATCGGAGGAAACTACTATGACCAGACGGGAACGGTCATAAACTCCGGAATGACGAGATATACCCTCAGGAGCAACCTCTCCGCGCAGATATTCCCGTTCATGAAGGTCTCGTCCATTCTCAACATCTTCTCGAACGACTTCACGAACTCCAACGCTGACGGCGGCGGTGCGGGAGGAGTCGGAAAGGACGCGCTCCAGTCGGCGCTGATGTTCCCTCCGAACTATTCGGTCTATGACGCCGAGGGCAACTACATGAGATACCGCTCCACCGCGAACCCTGCGGAGATGGCGATGTTCAACGACAACACGAAGTCGTCCGGATGGTATGTGAACCTCTCCACGGACATAAATATATATAAGGACATACTCAAGCTCCGCGGGGTCTATGGACTCAACCGCGAGCAGGCGAAGCGTTCGCTCTACATTCCCACGACAATGCTCTGGTACGAGGTGGCGGGAATCTCGCGCGGACACCTCGGCGACGTCTCCCGCGACGACAGGACCATCGAGGGAATGCTCATGTACAGCCAGAACATAAAGAATGTCGTGAACATCGACGCCGTGCTCGGAATGGGTCTCTACAACCAGTCGGGAACCGGGCTTGAGGTCGATTTCAAGAACGCGAACGACAACATCGGGCCGGACAACATCGCGGCGGCCGAGGGACCGTTCACCCCGACATCGTCCAAGTGGTCGAACGAGAAGCGCTCGCAGTTCGGCAGGCTGGCGGTGGATGTGCTTGACAGATATGTGGTTTCGGCGACGCTCCGCCGCGACGGGACCGACAAGTTCTTCCCATCCAAGAAATACGCATGGTTCCCGTCCGTCTCGGCAGCATGGAAGATAACCTCCGAGCCGTGGATGCAGAAAGTGAAGTGGATTGACCTGCTCAAAATCAGGGCAAGCTACGGAGTCACGGGCCGCGACAACCTCGGAACCTCCCTCTACGGACTCTACACCATGGCTCCGAGCTACGTGAAGTTCGGCGACAACAGCATCAACTACATCCCATACATCAAGTCAGGAGCCGACTACCCGGACGTGACTTGGGAAAAGACCATAATGAAGAACATCGGAGTTGATTTCTATTTCCTCGGCAACAGGATTTACGGCAGCTTCGACCTCTTCCGCAACGACGTGACGGATCTTCTCGGAACGGCTCCGGGAGAGCCACTGAGCATGGTCGGGACGAGGCCTGTGAACTACGGCCACTACTACCGCGCGGGATGGGACGCCACTCTCAACACCGTGAACATCAAGAACCTCGGCGGCTTCACATGGACATCGACGGTCACCCTCACGAAATACAATATGTATTGGGTCGAAAGAACCGAGAACTACGACTATCAGGTCTATCAGATACGCGACCGTGAGCCGATGAACGCCCAGTACTACTATCATGTGACCGGCATCATCAACGCCGACCGCTCCAACATGCCGGACTCGCAGCTGAGCCTCGGGGAAAACTCCCAGCGGCCGGGCTACCCGATTATCGAGGACCGCAACGGCGACGGGCTCATCACCACTGACGACATCTACATGGATGACGTGCTTCCGAAAATCAGCATCGGATTCGGCAACACCTTCACATGGAGGAACTTCGACCTCGACATCTTCATGTACGGACAGTTCGGCGCGACCAAGTACAACTACGCCTACGCCTGGGCCAACGCCGGGGCGCTCTCCTACGGGCCGCCGCAGAACTCCAACCAGTTCGCCTACAAGCTCTGGAACTCCCAGACCAACACGGGCGGCACGCTTCCGGGCATTGCCACGACACGCAGCGACGCTCTTCCGGGCAACGCCGGCTGGGACCTCGGCAGGCAGAACGCCTCGTTCGTGCGCGTGAGGAACATAACCCTCGGCTACAACCTCGACGGCAACCTGCTCGGCAAGGTGCTCTCGAAGAGAATCGAGAACATAAGGATATATTTCGACGCGCAGAACCCTCTGACATTCACGACGTTCTCGGGAGTCGATCCGGAGATATACACGGGCAACAGCTCCTCTCCGGCAGGCTATCCGATGATTCGCAGCTATTCTCTCGGAGCAAAAATCAATTTCAGATAAGCGGCGCAAAAACCAACTTCAGACAGAAATGAAAAAGACAATATCCATCATACTCACCGCAGCCGCCCTCATTCTGGGCACAGGCTGCAACAAGAACTTCGACCCGAAGATTTACGGGGTGCTGACGGAGCAGAACTTCCCGGTGTCCGAGAACGACTTCGTGTCTCTGATGATGTCCTGCTACATACCGTTCACCAACACCTGGACCTATTCGCTCTACGCCTCAAGCGGCAACCAGCACCCGTGGTACATTCCTGCGGGCGGGGTGCTCAAACAGTTCGACACGACAGCGGACGTGGAGGCGCCGTGGGTGAACGGAGTGTGGAACATAAACTACAGACAGCTCTCGGAGGCCAATTTCTCCATGTGCAGGTACTACACCAGAGGCGCGCTTGAAGACACGCGGCCGAACAACTATCCCAAGACCCGCGAGGTGACGCGCTTCACGAGCGTAATCGGAACGATTCAGAATGCCCCGGCGACGAAGATTTCCGAGGAACGGAAGAGGGAGATTCTCGCGGAGGCACGTATATGCCGCGGACTTCACATGTATAACCTTCTCCATGTCTATGGGCCCGTTCCGCTCATCGTGAACCCGGAGGACGTCGAAAATTCCGAGGCTCTGAACAACGCGGTGCGTCCTTCGCTCGACGAGATTTCGCAGTGGATATATGACGACTTCGAGTTCGGGGCGAAATATGCTCCGGAGAACCAGAGCGACAGGGGACGGTTTTCGCGGGATTATGCGAGATTCATGCTCATGAAGCACTGCCTCAACGAGGGAAGCCACATGGACGGATATTATACAAAGGCGCTTGAGATGTACCGTGAGCTGAACACGGGCAAATACAGCCTGTTCAGGCAGGGGACGAACCCCTACAAGGAGATGTTCCGCGAAAAGAATGACTTCAACTGCGAGATTATCGCGGCAATCAGCTGCGACCCGTCCTCCACGGGAAACCTCAAGGAGGGCAGCATGAACCCGTTCGCGATGCTCGCCATCCCGAACAACGCCGCGAAGAAAGACGACCTCGGGAACGACACGCCGTTCTCCGTCTGCGGCCCGGGCTGGGGTCTGACATTCAACCTCGCGCCTAAGTTCTACGACACGTTCGAGAGCGCGGACCTGCGCAGGGAGAGCATCATCACATCGTACTACACGACCACCGGAGAATGGTGGGGACCGGCGGAAATCGGGCGCAAGTCCGAGTGGGACGGCTACATACCTTATAAATATCCGGCGGAGACGGCCACCGCGCCGTGCTTCGGCAACGACTTCCCTCTCGCGAGATGGGCTGATGTCCTGCTGATGTTCGCCGAGGCCGAGGTGCGCCAAAGCGGTTCGGCGCCTTCGGCGGAGGCTGTGGCGGCGGTGAACGAGGTCCGCTCGCGTGCCGGTCTCGGTGCTCTGGCAGCCTCCAGAACCGACTCCGCGGAGCATTTCCTCGATGCGCTTCTGGACGAGCGCGGCCACGAGTTCTGGTTCGAGGGAATGCGCAAGGTCGATCTCATCCGCTTCAATCAGTACGCGCGGCGGATCCGCGCCATAAAGGGCACGGTTCCGACCCACCAGTACATGCCGATTCCGGACTATGCGGTCAATGAGGCCGCCGAGCTCGGAAAGACCCTCGTGCAGGAGTTCTCGCGGGACGGCTGGGACAACGACAAGTCTATGGCAGAGGCGATTTGAAAATGTAAAGTATAGAGAATAAAAATGAAAAGAATACAATATAGTGGTATGATACTCGCCGCGGCGGCAGTGATGATGTGCGGCTGCGCCGAGAAAATTGACAGGAACGTGACCTGGCCGGAGTGGGCTTCGCGTCCGGTGATTGAGGATGCCGCGGTCTCGGCAGGCGGAAAGACGGAAATCACCGCCGGGGAAACGGTCAAGTTCACGGTGCGGATACACGACGACTACAACGAGCTGAAAAGCTGGGGAATCACGGTGAAATACGGTGACAACGTCGTTTTCAGCGAGGAAAAGGCCGTCACGGGGCACGAGGCTGAGATTGAATATGAGTTCGTCATGCCATTCGCCGCGAACCTCGCCGAGGGAGGGTTCTATCCGGAGGTGACAGTGTCGTCGAAGAATGTGGCTGGAGGCGAATATTCGACGAGAATATCCCGTGACAGGAATGTCTCCGTGAACCGGCCGGCAGCGCCCTCGGAACTATTCGTGGTCGATGAGAACGGGGCGTCGTTCGCCATGGGCAGAACAGCGGGCAGCCTCGCCTACAGCACGGCGGAGGGTAGCGACCTCACTGCGCTCGGGAAGAAGGTCTTCATCGCGGAGAAGGTCAGCGGAGGAAAGCCTGATTTCAGCGGCTTCGTCTGGGGAATGTCGGAGGACGGAAAGGTCTCTCTCGTGAAGGAGGGAGGAAAGGCCATCGACGTGCCCGACAGCGAGGGATACGGATTCAGGAGATTCGGCTTCGACACATACGGTTTCACCATCGACAAGCTCGTGAACCTCACCATAAGCCTCGACAAGACGGCCATGGAGTCGGTCAGCCAGAGCGGCGTGAACTACCTCGCGAAGGAAAAGGTGCATCTGGTGCAGGACTGCGAGGTCACGTTCGCGGGATTCGGAGCGCTCAAGTCCATGCTTCAGGCCGACCGCTTCGAGATTCTCTCCGACAGCTCGGCCAAGTTCACCGGGCACAGCGCCGACTGGAGCTTCTGGTTCGACACCGAGACCGGCTGGATGATTCTGAACTACGCGGTGTTCAACACTTCGGGACAGCTCTGGGTCACGGGGCTCAAGGCCTGCTTCCCTCTGGGAAACGACGCCAGCACCCATGACCTGAAGTACCTCGACGGGGACGGGAAGGTGCGCTACGCGACGCTCGCCGCGGTCAAGGACGCCGCAGGAGACTTCCGCATCAGGATTTACCTAAAGGACGAGTTCGCCATACAGCTCTACAGGTGGGTCAAGTGGAGCACGACAGTGGAGATGACCTCAATGACCCCGGAGACGGCCTCAATCTCCGCCGACGGCATTTACATCCGCCCCGGCAGCGACTTCAAGCCGGGCGTCCATGAGCTCCGCGTCCACTTCACCAAGGAAGCCGACAACGGCGGCGACGGCAGCAAGGCCGAAATCTACGTAACAGCCCTTTAACTGGCAATCCCGCCACTCATTTCCCGCCCGGTCATTTCAATCCCCCTGTCATTTCGAGCCCCCTGTCATTTCGAGCGAAGCGAGAAATCTGAACAGCAAGAAAAACAGCAGTACGAGAAATCTGAACAGCAAGAGAAAAAGCCAAAACAAAAAGAGCAACAACATGAATTTCAGAAACATAGCCCTGACCGCAGCGGCCCTGCCGCTCTTTCTCGCCTGCTCCCGCCCCGCGGAGACCATCCCGGTCATCACCTGGGCAGGAGTGCCGCCGCAGTGCAGCGCCGAGGCGTTCCCCGTCCTGAAAGAATGCGGGACAGACGTCCACCTCGGGCTGTACGGAACGGCCGACGAGGCTGCGCTCGCCCTCGAAGCGGCTCAGGAGGCGGACCTGAAGCTCATCCCGGGCTTCCCGCAGCTCACCACCGCGCAGTCCGTCACCCGCTTCAGGAACCACCCGGCCCTGTACGCATGGCACGTCAAGGACGAGCCCGAGACATGGGACATCCCGTGGATTGCGGAGCTCGTCCGGGAAATCGCGGAGTTTGACCCGGCGCATCCGTCCTACGTGAACCTCTACCCGAACTGGGCATGGGGTGACAGCCTCTATGCAGAAAGAATCGAAAGGTTCGCGTCAGAGGCGGGAGTCCCGTTCTACTCCTTTGACCAGTATCCGATTACGGAAAACGAGGACGGAAGCGTCTCCGTGCGCCCCGGATGGTACCGTAACCTTGAGGAGTTCTCGGCGATGTCACGCCGCCACGGCAGACCATTCTGGGCATTCGCGCTGACAAAGTCCCACCATCTCGGCCCGCCGTCCCCCGAGGCCTTCTACCCCGTTCCGACAATCGGCCACCTGCGCCTTCAGGTATTCAGCGACCTCCTCTACGGCGCTCAGGCCATCCAGTATTTCACCGCCGGAGGCATATATGACCCTGCAAATCATTGCCGCACGTCGGTGTATGACATTGTCCGTCAGGTAAATTCGGAGATTCGGGCATATTCCCCTGTCTTTCTCGGATGCGAAGTCGTCGAAGTCCGTCACACGGGAGACAATATCCCCGAAGGCACGAAAAAATTTGACGCGAACTCTAAAATATACGGATATGTCGAAAGCCTCGAAATCTCGGGAGAAGGAGGAGTCGTGTCCCTAATTGAAAACGGCGGGAAGAGATATGTCGCCGTCCAGAACAGGGACTGCGTGAACCCAGCCATTCTCGGCATACGCTTCAGGGGAAAGGCGAAGACCGTGACCGCGGAAGGAAGCGGACGATTCGACGGGAAGCCGATGAAGATGGAGCCGGGCGACGTCGCGATATTCAGAATATATTGACACATAGATATTTATACACGACATATACTCGTAAACATTTATTTACAAACCATATAATTACTAAAAATTATGCGTTACTTAAAATCATTACTAATTTTGACCGCGGCATCTCTCCTCGCCCTCTCATGCAGCAAGGAAGAGCCCGTCAAGGTCGTGAAGCCGGAAGCTCCGGTAATAGAAAATGCCTCGCTGAAAGGACTGAACGGAGAGTCGGTCGTCGTCGTGGGGAACAATGTGAAATTCTCGGCCGACGTCAAGGTGAAGGGCAGCAAGCTCGGAAAGTTCAGCCTCGAAATCCGCAAGGGAGCCGAAATCATCGGAGCGGCGGAGTTTGAGCTCGAAGGCACCGAGGCCCATGTGGAAAGGGAATTCGACTTCCCGCTCTCCCCTGTCACTCTCGACGCGCCGTTCTGGCCGGAAGTCACTATGAAGGTGACGAACACGGACGAGATGTATTCGGAAGAGAAGCTTGCGCAGGAGAACAATGTGCAGATTACGACTCCGGAACTCTTTGACGCCCTGTATCTTGTGGATAACGCCGGAAAGGTCTGGCAGATGTCGCCGACGGCCGTGAAGGGACAGTACCGCACGGAGGGAGAGCTCAAGGATCTCGGAAGCAGCTTCACTATCGCTTCAAAGCTGAACGCCGACAATACGGTCGATAATTCCGGAAAGACATGGACATTCGACAAGCCGGACACCGGCGAATACGGCATCAAGTGGATTGCGTTCGACCAGTTCAGCGAGCAGATGAGCAAGATGCTTGACCTGACTCTCACCATCGACTTTTCCAAGATGGCGAACGACCAGGGAAACAGCGTGTTCTGGAGCTTCCAGCTCGTTCAGGACTGCCGCATCGTCTTCCTCAACTTCCCTGACGGCACCCTTCCGCAGTCCGACCGCTTCGCCGATGTGGAGAAGAACACGGCACGCTACACCGGACACACCGGAAACCAGTTCGAGATTTACTATATCCCTGACACAAAGTGGCTTATCGTAAAGGAACAGTACATCGCGACGGATGTCCTCTGGGTGACGGGAATGAACGCCTCGCTCCCTATGGCTCCGTACTGCGAGACCCACCCTCTCAACTGGTTCGCGGGCGGCGTTGATGTCAGCTACGCGACGGCTTCATGCATTCGCACGGGTGAAGGGAAGTTCAGCACGCTGCTCTACCTCAAGGAGAACTTTGCCATCAAGATTTATGACGGCTGGAGCTGGGGCAACGAGCTTCAGTGGGAATCGGAGACTCCCGAGACGCTGGTAATCTCGCCTATGGAAGCTGACCCGGAGACAGGAAAAGTTGACGGCAACTACGGCAATGCCGGAGCGTCATTCACGGAGGGTCTCTATATGTTCAGCTACAACAAGACCTCCCGGAAGGCTTCTCTCGTGAAATACACGGGAGTCGTGCTCGGCGGACTTGAGACAGGCGTGGCAGACCCGGACCCTAAGCCGGTGGATCCTACGCCGGAGCCTCAGCCGGGCGAGGCCGTCGTGCTTGACAAGAGCGGGATGGCCGACAACGGAGACGGTAGGCTTGTCCGCTGGGTGCTTGAGCTTGAGCAGAACTGCACCGTGAAGTTCGAGAACTTCGACGCCCCGATTGCGGAGATGGTGAACCTCGCGATTTTCGACAGCATCGACGAGACGGCAAAGACCGCACGGTACATCGGAGTGAGCGAGAAATACGAGGTTTGGTACAGGACGGAGCAGAAATGGCTCATATTCACCAACAACATCGCGGCGGAAAATGTCCTTCTCATAGGAAAGAACGCAAGTTTCCCGCAGAAGCCATACACCGAGTACCCGATAATCGAGACAGACATTCCGAGAACGCCGGGGCAGACCCTGCACCTCAACAAGACGGCCGACGGGATATTCCGTTCCTACATCTATCTTGCCGAGGGATTCACTTTCCAGGTCTATACGAACTATGCCTGGGGAGCGCTCGTGAAGGACTGGAAGTCCGGCTCGCCTGACCTCCTCGTACCTATGAGTGACTGGGGATACTACGGGAAACAGAACACGGAAAAGCCGTTCACCCCGGGAGTCTATCTCGTCGAGTACAACAAGACTACCGGCACGGTGACACTGAGTAAATAAGACCGCTGGCACGGTGACTCTGAACAAATAAATCCAAGACAATAACAGTTCTTATACAACTCAATGAAAGTCACAAGACTACTATTTGCTTTCGCGGCCGCCATCGCTCTGATGACGGCCTGCGAAAAATCCGGGAATCCCGGAAATTCGGGAAACGGCGGGAACGCGACCCCGACCATAGACCTCACCGGGCTCACAGTTGACGGGCAGTTCCCCATCGTCGCATGGACCGACAACCAGACTCCGGAGCAGTTCGTGACGAGGTTCAGCTCCATGAAGGAGTGCGGAATCAATGTCTATCTCGGATGGTACAAGAGCCTCGACGAGGTGACGCTCGCGCTCGACGCCGCGCAGAAGGCGGGAATCAGGCTCATAACAAAGAGCGACGAACTCTTCTCTGACACGGAGAACACCGTCCGCACGATGATGTCGCACC
>CAVBPI010000062.1:0-4649 GCA_963596955.1 bacterium
GGCAAGATACCGTCTCTGGAGGCCCGCATTGCCTTGTCATACGATTCAATGAAGGCGGCCGCCATGAATCTTTCGGAGGCTGATAGGCTTGACTTCGATGCGGTGCGGCTGCGCGCACATGATCTCTGGCGGGAGTCCCTGTCCGCAATAGACTTCGATGGGCTTGACGAACGGGCCGACAGCATATTCTACACGGCGCTCTATCACACTGCATTCGCGCCGCAGCTCTTCTCCGACCTCGGTCAGGAGGATGAATACACGATATTCTCCACTTGGGACACCTACCGGGCCGCGCATCCCCTCTACACCCTTATTGACAGCAGGGCCGGCTCCTATGTCAATTCCCTCGTCTCGCTTGCGGAACGTGACGGACGGCTTCCTGTCTGGCATCTTGCGGGCAAGGAGACGGACTGCATGGTGGGCGTTCATTCGGTGCCTATCATGGTCGATGCCGCCCTCAAGGGTGTCGAAGGCGTTGATGCCCGCAGGGTATATGAGCAGGTGCGGAAGCTCGCGGAGCAGCCTGTGGAGGGAATGGAATATGTCGGCAGCACGGGTTACCTGCCTGCGGACAAGGTGAACTGGTCGGTTTCGCGCGGGCTTGAGTACTGCATAGACGACGATGCCGTCGCGAGGCTCGCCGCATTTCTCGGAGACAGCCTTGCCGCCGGGTTCCATGCCCGTCGCGCCGCCCTCTACCGCAACTATTTCGACCCCTCGCTCGGCTTCATGCGCGGCCGTCTTTCCGACGGAACTTTCAGAAAGGAATACGACCCTTCGTTCTCGCTCCATGAAGAGGCTGACTATGTTGAAGGCAACGGCTGGCAATACACCTGGCTTGTGCCGCATGACCCTCATGGGCTGATTTCCCTTTTCGGGACGGAGGCCGCGTTCACCGCGAGGCTCGATTCTCTCTTCACCGCCGATTCCGCGCTCAACGAGGGGGCTTCAATCGACATAAGCGGCATGATCGGGCAGTACGCCCATGGAAATGAGCCGAGTCATCATACGGCCTACCTCTATGCCTTCGCCGGTCAGCAGTGGAAAACCGCCCGCCTCGTCCGGCAGATTTGCCGCGATTTCTACACCACGGCTCCGGACGGCCTCATCGGCAACGAGGACTGCGGGCAGATGTCCGCATGGTATGTCCTTTCCGCCCTCGGATTCTATCCGGTGAGTCCCGTCGCCGGAATCTATGTCTTCGGAAGTCCGCTGCTGCACTCCGCCGTGCTCCACACCGTGTCCGGGCGTGATTTCAGAATTGTTGCGGAGAACAACAGCGCCGACAACATATACATTCAGAAAGTTTTTCTCAACGGAGAGCCATACCGGAAGTCATGGATTGCCCACGACACCATTCTGAAAGGAGGGGAACTCAGGTTCGTGATGGGACCGGAGCCGTCGGCCTTCGGTTCGGCTTCCGCCGACAGACCATATTATAACAACAGATAAAACAAGGTAGTAAAGATGAAATCATTAAACGGATTCCTGTGTGCCGCCGTCCTTCTGGCGTTTCCACTCGTCCTCGATGCCGGGACTCCCGTCAAGGGCAGGGTGGCGGATGCCTCCGGGGCTCCCGTCGTCGGTGCGCTTGTCTTTGAACCGGGAACGTCAAACGGCACCATGACCGACGAGAACGGGAACTATTCGCTCGAACTCTCGTCCGGCTCCGCGACAATCTCGTTCTCGCTGCTCGGCTACAGTGACGTCACCGAAAAGGTGAACGGCCGCGCGGTCGTCGATGCTGTCATGACGGACGACCGTCAGCAGCTCGATGAGGTCGTGGTCGTCGGCTACGGCGTGCAGAAGCGCGGAACACTGACCGGATCGGTGGCTTCCATCAACTCGGAGAAGCTCACCAAGGCCCCGGCGGACAATGTCGCCAACCTGCTCGGCGGAAAGCTGCCCGGGCTCGTGTCAAGACAGACGACCGGACTTCCGGGAGAGAATCAGGCGGACATATACATCAGAGGCATATCCACCACAGGCTCGTCCTCTCCGCTCGTTCTCGTCGATGGGGTCGAGAGGGATTTCTCGAACCTCGACCCGAGCGAAATCCAGTCCGTGACCATACTCAAGGACGCGGCATCCGCGGCGGTCTATGGTGTCAAGGGAGCCAACGGCGTGATTCTGGTGACGACCAGGCGCGGAGACGACCACAAGGCGAGCGTAACCTATAACGGAGCCGTCACCTTCTCGAACAATGCCGAGATGATTAAGCTCCTCGACGGCCCCGAATATGCCTACTGGCACAATCTCGCGACCGACCTCGACGGCGTCGCGCGTGAATATTCCGACACTGAAATCGGCTACATCCGCAACGGGAATGACCCGCAGGGCGTTTTCGGAAACACGGACTGGCTCAAGCTCGTGTTCAAGCCGGTCGCCATAGGACACAACCACAACCTGAGCGTGACCGGAGGCAACAGCAGTGTGAGATACTTTGTCGGAGGAAGCTTCCTCAATCAGGACGGAATCATCAGCAACGTGTGGTTCAGGAGATATAACCTGCGCTCGAACATCGACATAAACCTCACCGACAGGCTTACGGTCAAGCTTGATGTTTCCGGGAGAATCGAGAAAAGACACCAGCCGGGAGTGTCGGCCGGCAGCAGCGACCCCACTTCATCCCTGGACAACGGTGGCAAGGAATACGGCTACAAGAACATCATCTACTATGCCATATCCGCCCGTCCTACCGTCCGCCCCACAATGCCTGACGGGACATACATCGGCTACAACAACCCTCTGATTGCGCGGGACGAGTCAGGATTCAACAAGAAGGACAATTCCTATGTATATACCTCCACCGCGCTGGAATACAGAATCCCCGGGATAGAGGGGCTCGTCGCGAAGGGGATGTTCAGCTACGACTTCCGCAACACGCAGCAGAAACTGCTCTCGCTGCCATGCCTGCAGGTCACCCCGCAGTACGGCAGCCACGAGGCGGACGGAAACGTGACGCTGACTTCCGGCAACTCACCTCACAGCGCCTCGGGAATAAATCAGCTTACCGAGACGTGGAGCAACTTCAGCCGTCTCAACTATCAGCTCATGCTGAACTACAACCACAACTTCGCCGGGCTGCATGAGGTGGGAGCGGATCTCGTGTGGGAGCAGAGCGCGACTTATCTCAAGAACATCAGCGCGGCTAAGCAGAATTTCGCCATAACCGAAATACCGGACCTTAATTTCAGCACGGACGTGACCCCGAACTCCGTGACCGGCAGCCATACGGACACGGGACGGCAGGGACTGCTTCTGCGCGCCAACTACGCATATTCCCAGCGCTATCTCGTGCAGGCCTCCGTGAGAGGGGACTGGTCAGCCCGCTTCGCCGCCGGCAAGCGCCTCGGCATATTCCCGGCCGTTTCCCTCGGATGGAAACTGTCCGAGGAGGGATTCATGTCCGGGACACGCGACGTGCTCGACAACCTCAAGCTGAGGGCATCATGGGGAATACTCGGAAACGACTCCATCTCCGATTTCCTTTTCGTTCAGGGACTTGCGCTCGGCACGAAGCCGTCGGCAGTCATTGACGGGGTCTCCAAGCCGGCGCTTTCCACGACCTCGGTCCCGAACAGAAACATAACATGGGAGACCACGACGACCTATAACGCCGGTCTCGACTTCTCTCTCTGGAACGGTCTTCTCTCATTCGAGGGCGACGTATTCTATAAGGTCACAACCGACATACTCCAGTCCCAGTCCGGGCAGATGCCTCCGTCCATAGGCGGCAACTATCCGTCAATCATCAACGGCGGCGTCGTGGATGTTCGCGGATTCGAGCTCGTGCTTGGCCACAACAGGCATGTCGGGGACTTCGGCTACGGAATTTCCGGAAATGTCTCCTTCGCGAGAAACCGCTATGTCAGCACTAACGACTCGGCCAACATTCCGTCCTATCAGAGCAAGGTCGGGCAGCCGCTCGGAGGCGTGCTCGGATATGTCTCAGACGGACTATTCCAAAGCGAGGAGGAGATTGCGGCCTCACCGACCTACAACAGCGGCGTGAGGGTCGGCGACATAAAGTACCGCGACCTGAACGGCGACGGTCGTATTACGGCCGAGGACAGGACATGGATTGCGGGCTCGCAGCTTCCTGAGGTCATGTACGGACTCAACTTCGACTTCAGCTGGAAGGGGCTCGGCCTGTCGCTCTTCTTTCAGGGCGCGGCAAGGACCGACATCATGCTCTGCGGAACCTACGGGGCTCTCGGATTCTCGGACGGGACCTACTACACGCAGGTATTCAAATGGGGAAGCAACCCTCCGAAATACCTCGTGGAGGGCAGCTGGAGACCGGATCATACCGACGCATCCTATCCGCGCCTGAGCACCCAGTCGTCCGTGAACAACGTGCTTCCGAGCGACTTCTGGAAGCGTGACGCGAGCTACCTCAGGCTCAAGAACCTGCAGCTCTCCTATTCCATCCCGCGCAAGGCTCTGGAACGCATCCGCATGAACGACATCCGGGTTTTCTTCAGCGCGAGCAACGTCTTTACGCTCTCTGCCCTGTCTAAGCTCGGAATCGACCCGGAGGCGCCGAGCGTCAACAACGGCTACTATCCTCAGCAGAGGGTCTTCAGCCTCGGTGCGAGCCTGACATTCTGATAAATTGGACAAGACAATGAAACTGAAGCATATAT
>CAVBPI010000062.1:4659-6495 GCA_963596955.1 bacterium
CGACAGCACTTGCGGTGCTTGCGCTCTCCGCCGCTTCCTGCTCGGTCCTCGACATCGACCCGAACAACAAGTACGGCATCGACTACGGATTCAAGAACAAGGAGAACGTGGAACTCTATCTCAACTCGTTCTACCCGATGACGGCCAATTTCGGCCAGTTCGGAAGCAACGCCCTCGGCGGAAGCAATTCGAGCATGTCCGACGGACTGACGGACATACTGAAATACGGGGCGATTGTCTCCGGAGCCGGTGACTGCAACCTGATAATGACAGTCGATGGGCAACAGAGCATAAACAACAACTACTTCGACGCGTGGACAACCTGCTACGGATGGATTCGGCGCATAAACGAGTTCCTTGACGGCCTTGAGAGCCACAAGCCGAATTTCAGCGAGGCCGACTACGCTCGGTTCCGCGCCGAGGCCCTCTACTACCGGGCCTACGCCTACTTCCTCATCATGCGCTCGCACGCCTCCGTGAAGGACGACCTCGGCGCGATACTCAACCTCGACATAAACTCCTTTGACGCGGACAACAGGCTTCATAAACGCGCAAACGTCTCGGACAGCTATGACTGCATAGAGACTGATATAAACTACGCCATAGCCAACCTCCCCGAGCCTGCGGATGCCGCCGGAAGGCTCAACTGTCACGCGGCTACCGCCCTGAAGGCGAGGGCGATGCTCTATGCCGGACGTTACGACAAGGCTCAGAAAGCGGTCGAGGTCATCGTGAACAGCGGTCTCTACGGCTACATCGACGACTACTCATCCATATTCCGCGACCTGAAGAACAAAGAGGTTATATGGGGCTACGGCTATGAAGCCGGCACGCTCACGCACAGCTTCGACAGGCAGTATTCCCAGCCCGGCGACATCTGCGACAACGACGGCAAGGGAGCGGGATATGCCGGACCGACGCAGGAATTCGTCGATATGTACGACTATGCCGACGGCCGTCCGTTCGACGTCAGCGACGCCGCAAACCGCTACGTCACGAACGACAATGCCGGAAACCGTGACCCTCGGCTCGCTGCCTCCGTCATGTGGAACGGCTCTGTCTGGAAAGGGCGCAGCCTTGAATGTTTCGAGGGCGGCGTTGATCAGAAGTATATGCCATACGGCAGCACCAACAACCCCGGAAACACGGTCACGGGCTACTACATCCGCAAGATGATGGACGAGAGCAACACAGACTTTCTCGTGAACGGCTCCTACCAGCCGTGGATTGAGTTCAGATATGCCGAGATGATGCTGATTTACGCCGAGTGCCGCGCCCGGGACAACGACCTTGCGGCAGCTTTCTCCACAGTGGAGGAACTGCGCCGCCACAGGTTCGGCCGCGACGACGTCTATACTCAGCCTATGACCGACCTTGAGTCCGCCCTTGACGTGATTCTGAAGGAACGTGCCGTTGAACTCTGCTTCGAGGGACACCGCTTCTGGGACCTCCGCCGTACCGGACGGGCCGCGAAGGTGCTCGGAGGAAAGAAATACACGGGAGTGCTCTGGAAAAGGAACGGTGACGGAACATTCACGCCTACAGCGGTCTCCTGCGACATGGGCGAAAGGAAATATCCAGAGCGTTTCGACCGTTTCCCGATACCCCAGTCCGAAAGGAGCAACAATCCCGAAGCCGCGCAGAACAGCGGATGGTAGTCAGATAATGTCAGTCTCAAAAGATTAGAGAAATGAAGAGAATACTGAAATATGCGTTCGTCGCAGCGGCGCTGGTCTCATGCCGCAAGCTCGAATATCCGCCGCAGGACAGTTCCTGCACGCTCAATTCGATGAAATGCTTCGTCTATTATGACGCGGACAATCTCCGCAAATACTC
>CAVBPI010000062.1:6505-7810 GCA_963596955.1 bacterium
GGAACCTACAACGAAGGTCTCGGTGCCGTGTCCTACACGTTCCCGGATGATGCCACGATGTACAACTCCGAGACGCTCCGGCGCTGCCGTCTGGAACTGACCGTCCCTGCCACAGCGAGGGTCGTCGAGGTGGATGCAGCGGGGAACGGGACCGGAGGAGGAATCTCCGGAATGCGCGACCTCAGTTCGACGACTGTCTATTTCAAGGTCATCGCGGCCGACGGCACTGAAAAGCAGTATCAGGCCCGCTTCAGGCTGAACTGAAACTGACAGGGGAGAGGACATTTTTGTGAAAATAAACCATTAACACATTAAATAACAAAAATTTATGAAAAGAATTTTTCTTATGATTTCTGCGGCGGCGCTCATGTTCGTCGGCTGCAAGAAAGAGAATCCGGTTCCGACGACATCGTTTGTCCTTACCGATGCCATGATTCAGGTCGGCGGCCTCACCGAGGACTGCCTCACTGTGGTCAATACGGCCGCGAAGACCGTGACAATCGAGGTAGCATACGCCGACAAGGTTCAGCTCAAGGCCCTTGACGTCAAGTTCACCGAGCTTCCGTCAGGCGTTCATGCCGACAATTTCACCTTTGATTTCTCGACAGGAGCCACCAAGACGGTGAAGTTCACCGAGGGCGAGGCCTCTGTAGAGTATGTATTCTCAGCGACCGCCGCAAAGCCGGAACCTAAACTCGTTTCCGCGACTCTGAACGGGGTGGCCGTAGCCGGAGGCACCGCGAAGCTGAAAGGCTCCGCCGACCTGACCAAGGTCGAGTTCAAGTTTGAGGTTTCACCTGCCGGAACGAAAGTCCTCGTCGGACAGAATGAAATCAAAGACGGCGACGAGATTGACTTCAGCGACAAGCTCAACGGCGTGACCTTCACGCTCAAGTGCGAGGATGTCGAAAAGACTGAGAACATCAAGGCCGTCACCACCGGAATCTCGTCAATCGAGCGCGTATGGGGACACTATGTGAAGCCTGAGACCACTACCGACGACTGGTACGGAACGGCCGTTGCCGCGACCGGTTGGGAGCGCAACATCACCATGGACGACAAATATGTCTATATGGTTAAGGCCGGCGGTCCGGGCGTCTATGCAATCAACATTGCCGACGGCACCGTTGCAAAGGAACTTTCTATCGAAGGCTATAATAAAGGAGGCGTTCATGCAAGTTCGGCCGCGCAGGTGATGAACAACGGAACATCATCAGTCCTTCTCGTCAGTAACATGGTGAATGCGGCCAGCTCAATTCTTCGCATCCATGCATGGGACAATGTTGACGCAGCTCCTCGTCAGGT
>CAVBPI010000062.1:7820-10152 GCA_963596955.1 bacterium
TACACCCTCACGGAGGCACACCGTTTCGGCGACAAGTTCACGGTGGAAGGCGACTGGCAGAAAGGACGCATCATATTCTATGACTATACAAGCGCATCCGAGCGCTGCGCGGCAGTCTTTACCGTCAATGCAGGAGTGATTGACCCTAAACCGGAAATCATAAAGCTCGGAACCATCAGCGGCAACAACATCGCGGGTCTCTACAAGTTCAGCGACAGCGAATACATCTGGGCCGGAACGGGAGCATATCCGATTGTCTATGGCGTTTCAGGCTCTACGTTCACGAGCAAGTATGTCTGCAACGACGGCGCAAGGTTTTCTCAGCCAGTCCTCGACGTTAATTTCTTCACTTTCAACGAGCAGAAGTACATGGTCTATGCACGTCTTCTCAACTCATATCAGGACGGCGCTATCCGCTTTCAGGAAATCAACTATGACACCCTCGCCGAAAGCATGGAGAAGATTGACACTTCGACGGACAAGCAGCTCGGACTCGGTGACCCTGAGAAGCAGAATGTCACTGCCGTCAAAAACGGCAACGGCTGCGGCGCTTGCGCGGTACGTGAAATCAACGGCGAGACTTATGTAGCCGGCTGCGTAATGGGAGCAGGCGTTTCAGTATTCAAGGTCAAATAGAGCCAAGGTATTGACTACAAAATAATTGACAAAACATTTCCGGATGCCTGAAACGTGAATGCGGCTTCAGGCATCCGTTTATAAATCTGTAAAATGTCCGGAAAAATGTTCGTGAAACTGCTGGCAGTCATAGCCCTGCTGCTCGACGCCTCCTGCAACAAACCAGTCCCCGTCACGCCGGCTCCAGAACCGGGTCCCGTACTGGAACTGAACTCGGTGTTTCTGCGGGAATATCCCGGCGCGGACGGCGTGATTGACAATACGGCCAGAACCGCCCTCATAACACTTCCTTACGGGGCGTTCCCCGGCAAGGCCCACATTCATTATACCGTTCCCGACGGAGTTACGGGCAGTCCGGAGAACGGGGGCGAGGTGGATGCGTCTCGTCCGATTGAGCTGTTCCTCTCCGACAAGGACGGGAATGCCTGCAAATATGTAATCACGGTGGAGGTCGCAAAGTCGTCAGACGCGACGATTTCTGGAATCTCGAATGTCGAATACCTCGCGGAAGGCGAGATTGACGGCGGGTTCATACACTTCGTCCTTCCGTATTCGTCCGACGTGACCGCCCTGACTTTCAGCGCTGTCATGGCAGACGGAGCGACGACGGAACCGTCTCTCGACGCCGGGATTGACCTGACGGAGCCAAAGACCGTGAAGGTTACGGCGCCCGACGGAACCGCGACAAAGGAATATGTCCTTGACGCAAGGGTTCTTGGACAGGAGACGGCTGTCAGAGGAATCTATCTTCCCGCCCCGTCGCACACGCATTCCTTCGGCAGCTATGCCAATGCGAAGTCGTCCATTGAACTTATGTCCGAGCTTAATTTCAACTGCCTCTTCGTCTGCGTCTGGGCAAATTCCAAAATCGCATGGGACAGTGAGGTGCTTCTGCGCAATTCCACCTACACGTCGGCCCGCGAGGGCAATATGTACGCGGGCTATACCGGCGGCAGCGGAGATGCCCTGAAGGACATGATTGAACTTGCTCACGAGCGCGGCATCAAGGTCATCCTGTGGTTCGAGTACGGATTCATGCACAAAATCGGAGGCGTGAACCTGTCGGATCCGATAGTCGCGAAGCATCCAGGCTGGCTCGGAAAGGGGAGTGACGGGAAATGGTCGAACTACAACGGCACGGATTACTATCTGAATGCATACGACCCTGAAGTTCAGGAATTTATGCTGTCGCTGATGGAAGAGGCCTTGGAAAAATATCCCGAGGTTGACGGGATTCAGGGAGATGACCGTCTGCCCGCCATGCCCCGCAATTCCGGCTATGACGAGGTGACGGCCGCGCTGTATAAATCGGCGACGGGCCTCACCCCTCCGTCAAATCCGAACGACAGCGCATGGGTAAAATGGCGGCTGTCCCTGCTGAACGGATTTGCCGTGGATATGCACCGCCGTCTCAAGGCGAAGTCTCCGAATCTGTGCGTCTGCTTCGCGCCGAATAAGTATCCGTGGTGCATGAACAATCTGATGCAGGACTGGCCGCAGTGGATAAAGGACGGCGCGGTCGATTTGCTCACGGTCCAGTGCTATGTCCTGCCGTCATACGAAACCGATGTCACGAACTCGCTGAAGCAGGTCGCGGAGGCAGGAGGAGGGAATATCCTCAATCCGGCGATGATTCTGAAAAACGGCGCCAACGTCATGTCGCGGGATGTCCTGATACGACAGCTCCGCTTCAATC
>CAVBPI010000063.1:0-5283 GCA_963596955.1 bacterium
ACTCCATATAGACTTGTGATTTCCAATTTACGTGGAGAATTTTGAGGCTTGGATGAAAATATTCCGAACCGCAAAAATAATTTTGCAGAAACGGGAAAGTGCTATTAACTTTGCAAACTATCGCGCCTCGCAAGAGGGTCATGCTTCGCAAGACGTTCACGCCTTGAAAAAGTTCGCGCCTTGAGAAATTGGGCGTTGAAGAAATTTAGCCGTTCTTGGCATGATGCGGCGCGTTCGTGTGCCGGGGCGTAAACGGAAGTTTGGAGTGGAAAAATTCATAATGCATCTGAATGGATATGGAAAACGAAGAAAAGAGAACTTTGGTGTATAATACTGAGAAGGAGAGACTTGTGAAGCCGGAGTATGGGCGGTCGATTCTGGAGATGGTGAAGAGCCTCAAGAAGATTGAGGACCGGGAGAAGCGGTCGGAGCAGGCCCGTGCGGTCATCCGGGCGATGGAACTCATCAACTACGACGTCCACAAGCAGGAAAACTTCGACCACAAGCTTTGGGACGACCTTTTCATCATCGCCGGCTATGACCTTGACATTGATGCCCCCTATCCTATGCCGGCACCGGAGCAGGCCCTCGCCCGGCCGGAAGTGCCTTCGGTCGTGAAGAAGCCGATACGCGCATCGCAGTACGGGAGGAACATCGAGAGCATGATTAACCTTGTGGCCGGGATGGAGGACGGCGAGGTCAAGACATCCGTAATCCGTTCTTTGGCGATTTACATGAGGACCCAGTATCTCATCTGGAACAAGGACAGCGTCGCGGACGAGACCATATTCCAGGACATCGAGAAGCTCTCCGACTACAGGATTCATGTTCCGGAGGGAATACAGCTCGGACGTGTCGGAGCTGACTCCAACTATCTGCGTCCGGGACAGGCTCCTAAGCGGCAGAACAACAATCAGCGGAAAAACAACAACAATAAAAAGAGATATAGATAGGACTGCGGAGGGGGATTTTGTCGGAATCTCTCTCATGCGGCTATACTGTATTATAAGACCGGATTGATTATCAAAATCGGGGGAGAAGGCTATGGCTCAGAAACAGCAGGAAAACAGAAAGAGAAAGTTCAGCTTCGGAAGATTCGTTTCATTTTTCAGGGATATGAATCCGCAGACGAGGACTGTTCTCGCGCGTGTCGTCGGACTGGCCGTCGGCGCGTTCGCGCTTTTCACGCTTGTCAGCTGCATTTCCTACCTTTTCACATGGAAGAGCGATTTCAGCATAAGGTCATGGGGCGATGTCTCCTCTCTGCCGGCCAATTCCGGTTCCTGGGGCGGTCTCAAATGGTCGCGCTTTCTGGTCGGGGGATGCTTCGGCCTGTCGGCTTTCATTATTGTCGGCCTCTTGGGCTTTTGGGCCGAGGAACTGTTCCGGCAGTCGTCCCGGCCGGGGATGCTGCGCCGGAGCGTTCTGATAATAACGGCGGCCCCGCTGTTCTCATTTGTGCTTTCATACTTTTCAGGACTTTTCTGCTCCGACACCTTCTTCGGCGGCGGACTCGGCGGATTTGCGGGATCCGAGTTTGTGCGCCTTTGCCAGAGTCTGGTCGGGAAAATAGGGGCGGGACTTCTTCTGCTTCTGCTTGTGATTGTTTGGCTGCTCTTTGCCAGCGGAAAGTTTGCCCAGTGGTTCGCCAAGGTCGGGTCCGGCAGTAAGAGACGGTCGTCAGAAACTGTGGAACACCCGGAAAATGTTTATGCTGCGGATGACGGCGCCGAGGCTGAGCCGGAGGATCCGGACGGAGACGGGACGCAGGCTGACGATGATTCGACGGATGCCCCCGTGCGGCCGGGAGATTATGGGGCGTCGGAGGATTCTCGGGACGGTGACGCCGCTCAGGAAGAGCCCTCGGCTGGCGATGTGAATGCGGATGTTCCTGAAAATGAGAAACCTGCGGAACCGGGAGATTCGGGGGAACAGGGACACAATGACGAGATAGAGCCCGGAAAGAGGTTCACCACCGAGGTTACGGAAGAGCTTCCGCGCATCGACAACCGTATGGAGCTGGACCGCTACCGTTTCCCGTCGCTGGATCTGCTTGACGACTATGCCGATATGCAGAACATCGTCACCGTTGAAGAACAGCAGGACTTCATAAACCGCATCCGCACGACGCTGCTTAATTTCAGGATAAAGGTCGATAACATCACGGCCAAGGCCGGCCCTACCGTGACTCTTTATAAGGTCTATCCGGCTCCGGGCGTGAAGCTCGCCTCAATCAGGACCGTGGAGAACGACATCGGAATCTCCCTCGGAGCGAAGGGCGTGCGCGTCGTGAAGCTTGAGGACGCGGTGGGAATCGAGGTCGCGAACCGCAGGCCGTCGGTGGTGCCGCTCAAGGCAATGCTCAACGACGAGGCCTTCCGCGAGACCAAGGCCGAACTGCCGGTGGCCATCGGCTGCACAATCACGAGGAACGTCAAGGTGTTCGACCTCACGCAGGCTCCGCATCTTCTGGTGGCCGGTGCAACGCAGCAGGGAAAGTCAGTCGGACTGAACGTTATCGTCTCCTCGCTGCTCTACGCGAAGCATCCGTCGGAGCTCAAGTTCGTATTCATAGACCCGAAGATGGTGGAGTTCACGGCCTACAAGCGTCTCCTCAAGCACTATCTCGCGGTCTTACCGACGGCCGCCTCGGAGGAAGAGGAGGCGGAGAACGCCATCATCAAGAAGGCGAAGGATGCCGCCGACGTGCTGAATTCGCTCTGTGTCGAGATGGACGAGAGATATGCCCTGCTCGCCCTTGCGGGAGTGAACAAGCTCAAGGACTACAACGAGAAATATAAGGAGCGCAAGCTTCTTCCGACGGACGGGCACAAGTATCTGCCTTATCTCGTGGTGGTCATTGACGAGTTCGCCGACCTCACCATGTCTTCCGGCTTCGGCTCCGAAGGCAAGGCACTTTCGCGCGGCATTTCCACAGCAATCATCCGACTCGCGCAGAAGGGGCGTGCCGCCGGAATACACCTCATCATCGCGACACAGCGTCCTTCCGTCTCCGTCATAACAGGCGACATCAAGACCAACTTCCCTATGCGAATCGCCTTCAGGACCGTCTCCCGTGTGGATTCGCAGACAATCCTTGACTCACCGGGCGCGGAGAGCCTGATAGGAAGGGGAGATATGCTCTTCTATGCCGGCGTGGAGATGGAGCGTGTCCAGTGCGCGCTCGTCGAAACGAAGGAGATTGACCGAATCACGAAGTTCATCGAGTCCCAGAACGGCTACAAGGAGTGCTACACCACGCCTTACTATCTGCCTACGCCGCCGCAGGAGGACGGTTCGTCAGCCGGGCCTATTGACATCTCGAACATCGACGCCCTCTTCGGCGATGCCGCCCGCATGGTGGTGAACACCCAGAAAGGCTCGACTTCCGACCTGCAGCGCCGCCTCGGTGTCGGATATGCCCGCGCCGGCAAGATTATGGACCAGCTTGAGGCAGCCGGCGTCGTCGGCCCGCAGGAGGGTTCCAAGCCTCGGCAGGTGCTTGTTTCCGATTATGATGAGTTGGAGTCTATTATCACGACCTTCACGACGCAGAATGGATGACGGGGCGCCTTGCATCCCATCCTTTTATGCATCCCCTTTCTTTAAGTGATTTATTAAGTGATTATGTTTAAGCGAATTGTACTGATACTTAGTTTAACTGTGTTTGGTGTCATCCCTGCGTTTGCGCAGGAGGGGCCGGGCACTGTTTCTGAGGTTCTGGCGTCTTTACCGTCTGAGGGGTGCGTGTGTGCGGATTATGACCTGACGGTGTCGGCCCCCAAGAATGCGAAGATTAGCTATGTGGGGAAAATCTGGTGGCAGGACGGGGCGTTCCGGATTGAGGGCGAGGGATATGAAATCTGCTGCGACAAGGCTCACATCTGGACCGTTGATTTCGTCGCCAAAGAAGTCGTCCGTGAGGAGGCGGTGTCTATAGACGAACTGATTCCGAACACCTCGGGAAAATCCGCCGGAAAGGAAATCGAATTCATGGGCAAAACCTGCAAGGTTTTAGACTTTGTCCTCACTGCGCTTGACTGACAGCGCATTCCCATGATTTCCAAGTTCTCATCTGATTATCCATATCATAGATAAGAATCGCCTCCAGATACGGTCTGGCGAGGATAAACTCCTGCGCCTTCTCAAGGCCGACCACCATGCAGAAAGTCGCGAAGGCGTCCGCGTCGGTGGCGTTGCGGTCCGATGACGGGTCTGACGATATGACCGTGGCGCTCAGCAGGTTGTGAGTCACAGGAAGCCCCGTGCGGGGGTCAATCGTGTGGGCGTATTTCCGGCCGTCCCTGACATAGAACTTGCGGTAATTTCCGGATGTCACGATTCCGCAGGGTGTCTCGGGCAGCTGACAGGTGCACTGAATCGACGCCCCCGGGTCGAAGTTCCCGTCAACCGGGCTGTCAATCCCTATTGTCCAGTTCTTGCCGCTCGGGTTCAGTCCCTGTCCGTACATTTCTCCGCCGACATCGACGAGCATGTTCTTCACTCCGACGCTCCGGAGGTATTCCGCCACCAGGTCGCTGCTGTACCCTTGGGCTATCGCATTGAAATTCACTTTTGTGCGGCTGTCGCAGAGCGCTTTCGCGGAGGCAATCAGCTCCGGTGACGGAAGGGAGTCGCGGGTGAATCCGAAGCCCCAGATGTCGAACAGTGGAGCCGCCCAGACATTCACTGCTCCGTCCGTGACGTCGAGATATTTGTCCCCGAGTCCTCGAAGCTCCTTGAATATCCCGTCTTCCGTGACACTCTCCCCTGCGTTGAAGCGGCTCAGAAGCGACGATTTGTTATATCCCGAAACGGAATTGTCAATAGCCGTGAGTATGGAATCAATCCTCTCCTTCACATATTCCGGCGTCATCCCCGTTCCGCTGAGGTCGGCCTTCACGCTGTAGGTTCCTCCCTGGGCATATCCGTTTATCTGGACGTATCCGTATCTGGCGGCACAGGAATTGAACGTCAGGGCGACGGCGGCCGTGAATATGGTTCTGAATAGGGCGCGTTTGTTCATATATCATCGTATTTTGGGACAAATTTAGCAATCCTTATATAATTACATGGTGATATTAGAGAAAAAATGTGCATATTTGCAGATTGCAATACCGGAATGGGGCTTTCGCCCGTGAAAGATTCGGTGCTGACGATAACATTTAGAAAAACGATATTATGGAAAAGAAGAAATTGTCTGTGACGGCCATCGTGCTCATCGTTCTGGCGGTCATCGTTGTCTGGGGCATAAGCGCCTATAACGGTCTCGTGAAGTCCGAG
>CAVBPI010000063.1:5293-10131 GCA_963596955.1 bacterium
AATGTCTATCAGCGGCGTGCTGACCTGATTCCTAACCTTGTGGCCACCGTCAAGGGATATGCGACGCATGAATCCGAGACGCTTGAGGGTGTTGTTGCCGCGCGTGCTAAGGCCACGCAGATGACTGTCAATGCCGATGACCTCACTGATGAGCAGATTGCGGAGTTCCAGAAGGCTCAGGGCGAGCTCGGTTCGGCTCTCGGACGCCTCATGGCGATTACTGAGGCCTATCCGGACCTGAAGGCGAACGAGAACTTCCGCGACCTTCAGGCACAGCTTGAGGGCACGGAGAACAGGATTGCGGTCGAGAGGAAGGCCTACAATCAGGCTGCAAGGGACTACAACACCTCCATCCGCGTGTTCCCTAAGAACATCATCGCCTCAGTCTTCAGATTTAAGTCAAAAGGGTATTTCGAGGCTCAGGAAGGCGCTCAGACCGCTCCTAAGGTGGAATTTTAATGGCACCGGATGTGGGAAATTCAAGGAAGTATCTGATGATGCACAAGTCAAGAATCATTATTATCGCATTGGCGGCTTTGACCGCGGCGGCCGCGCTTTCCTGCAAGAAGGACAGCAGCGACACGACCCTGCCTTCGCTTGAGGGGACTCTGAGATTCAAGGCAGTACCGTCGTTCGTAGCCCCGCAGGAAGAGGTGACATTCACTCTGAACGGGGTCACTCATCTGGACGGGGGCAAGATTGGCTACTCAATAACGATAAAGGAAGGCTACAATACGGTCAAGGACACTCTGGAGGACGGGGTCATGAGTCTCACCTACAAGTTCTGCGACAGAAAGTATTTCAAGGCTGACACGCTCAGGTCGGTCACCGTGAGCGCATCCGCGTTCGCGGACGGCTACTATTCGTCATCGACCTCCACGCACACCGTAGCTATAGTCAGGGGAGGAATGCGCGGGGGCTCTATAAACGGTCTGATGCCGCGCCTTGACGACGAGACCTTCACCGCCGACGGCATCACCTACTACGCCTGCAAGGTCGGGGAGGCCACATGGCTGAGGCGCAACGCCGTAAGCTCCGGAAAGGGAGTTGCCTACTCGAACGCTCCTGCGATGCTGGACGTGTTCGGCAGCTATGTGAACTGGGAGGATGCGCAGGCTGCCTGCCCGGAGGGTTACAGGCTTCCGACAGACGAAGACTGGACGGCTCTCGGAAGGGCGCTCGGAGCTGAGGACGCGACGGCGCACAAGGACATCGTCGGCATTGCCGGCAAGATTATGGCCGACGCGACCTTCAACTACGACAAGACCGTGCTGTGGACCTACTGGCCGCAGGTGAAGATTACTGACGAGTCCGGGCTTTCCGTTCTTCCGGCGGGCTATGCCAATCTTGGCGGAAAGGACGGCCAGTTCTATGGCGTGAAGGAATACGCCGCTTTCTGGACGGCGGATGAGGCCGGCGCGGACGAGGCGTGGTACCGCTACATCAACGAGAAGGAACCTGACCTGAAGGTCGGCACAGCGGACAAGAAGTCGTTCGGCGCGACGGTCCGCTGCGTGAAGAAATAGCGGGAATAACCGCTTGGAAACTGGGCGGAGCCTGCCGGATGGATGACATCCCCGGCAGGCTCCGCTTTATATGGAAGCGATGATTTCCAGACAGCCGCGGAGGGTGTCCGCGAGAAATTCGGTGGCATATACGGCGGCGGGAGGGCAGATTCCGAGCGCGTGGAGAAGGCCTGTCAGGAGCGCGGCCGGGATGAGCAGGCCGGTAAGCGGGAGGGAGAGCAGGTTGGTGAGGATGAAGTATTTGGGAAATGTCCCGAAGCGCAGCCATGCGAGCGGCCCGGTCGTTGCCTGACAGGCAATGGAGACCGCGGCGCTGTTCCAAATCCATTTGAGTGGGGAGTGCCGTGTCCCGCCTGATGGCCAGAAGTCCCGCAGGAGCGGATAGATGTAGGCGATGCCGGCTATGGCAAGGTAGGACAGCTGGAAGCTGACCGAGCGCACGGCCTCGGCGTTGAGACAGACCTGAATCACGAATGCGCCGCAGAGCGTGTCCCGGAGGCTGGCCGAGCGCCCGAGGATGACCGAAAGCTCCCTTAGAAGGATGAAGAGGAAGGCTCTGCTGATTGACGGACCCGCCCCGACCATGAGGCAGTAGGCTCCGGTGGCTGCGATTGTCAGCGCCGAGCGGGTCTTTACGGCGGCCGGGGAGTTTCCGAGAATGACGAAACACTTTGTCACTATGCCGTAGATTATTCCGAGATGCAGTCCGGAGAGGGCGAGGATGTGCGCGGCGCCGCTGTCACGGAATGCCCCGGAGGTCTTTGCTGACAGCTCCGAGCGGTCGCCGGTGAGCAGAGCCTTGAGCAGGGCGTTGTTTTCCCTGTCCTCCAGCGGAAGGCTGTCTATCAGGCCTTTGAATTTTTCGCAGACCGTCCGGAGCGGATTCCACATATTCCCTGAAAATGAAAATCCGCCGCCTCCGGTCATCGACGTGGCCTCGCTCCGGAGCACGCATACGGCGGCACACAGCGCGATGCACAGAAGGAGGGGAGGCGACGGCATATTCCCGGCTCCATATTTCCTGCATATCAGCATATTACCGAAAATCGTCAGCGAAAGGAGGAGGATTGAGGCGGAGGGGAAGATGTTTCCGTATCGGAGAACCGGCGGCAGGGTCGTCGTCAGCAGCGTTCCGGCAAGGAAGGGGAGGGCGAATCTTTCAATTCGGCGGACTCGGGGCATATTCATATCAAAAACTATAACTTAACAATCCGAATAAACGGCGAATTGTCGCCTTTACTCGAATTCATAATTCCCAAGTCGCTGCGAATTTACGAATAAAAGTGCTAACTTTGTCGGGTTATTTCTGATTTATGCCGAAATACACGAAAACACGGAAAATAATAATTTAAATAAATCGACATGATTATTTTAGTGCTCAACTGTGGCAGCTCGTCTCTGAAGTATCAGCTGCTGGACATGAAGAACGACGATGTCTATGACCTTCTCGCGAAAGGACTCGTCGAGCGTATCGGCCTTGAGGTCGGATGTCTCAAGCATCAGGCTGCCGGAAAGGAGAAACTCGTGCGCGAAATGCCTATTCGGGACCATACTGTTGGTATTCAGGCTGTTCTTGACGCGCTTCTTGACAAGGAATACGGATGCCTCGGCTCTCTCGATGACATTGAGGCTGTGGGACACCGCGTGGTGCACGGCGGCGAGGAGTTCTTCTGCAGCGCCCTCGTGACGGACAAGGTGGTTTCGCAGATTCGCAAGTGCTGCGAGATTGCCCCGCTCCACAACCCGGCAAATCTCCTCGGCATCGACGCCGTGACCAAGGCTCTTCCTTCAGTTCCGCAGGTCGCGGTGTTCGACACTGCGTTCCATCAGACGATGCCGGACTATGCGTACATGTACGCGCTTCCTTACGAGTATTATGAGAAATACCGCATCCGTCGCTACGGTTTCCACGGCACGAGCCACAAGTACGTGAGCGCAAAGGGTGCGGCTTTCGCCGGGCTTGACCTCAGAAACAGCCGCATAATCACCTGCCACCTTGGCAACGGAAGCTCCGTCACGGCTGTCCAGAACGGCAAGTCGATTGACACCTCAATGGGCTTCACGCCGCTGGAGGGCATGATTATGGGAACCCGCTGCGGAAACATCGACCCGGACATCGTGACCTATCTCATGGACAAGGAGGGTTTCACGCCGGCTCAGATGAGCACGGTTCTCAACAAGAAGTCCGGTTTCCAGGGCCTTTCGGGCATCTCTTCCGACGCCCGTGACCTCAATGACGCGGCGAACTCCGGCGACCGCAGGGCTAAGCTCACCCTCAAGAAGCTCACCTACGACATCACGAAGCTCATAGGCGCCTACACCGCGGCCATGAACGGCGTTGACCTCATCGTCTTCACGGGCGGAATAGGTGAGAACAATGCCCGCCTGCGCCGCCGCGTGTGCGAAATCTGACCTATCTCGGCCTGAAGTTCGACTATGACACGAATGCCGGAGAGAAGGCTGACGAGATGCTGATTTCGCTTCCTGACTCAAAGGTGAAGGTCGCCGTCATCGCCACTAACGAGGAGCTGATGATAGCGAGGGACACCATGAATATCGTGCTTGCACAGGAATAAAATTTAATAAAAGGGGCTTTTTAATTTTATAGAATATGTTTACAAAGTTTGAAGACATTTTCGCCTGCCTTGCGTCACGCGGAGCGAAGAAAAGAATGATTGTGGCGTGGGGAGTTGACGAACACACCATTGCCGCCGCGTCAAAGGCGGTGGATCTCGGACTCATCGACGCTACTCTCGTCGGTGACGAGGCTCTCATCAAGGCTGTCTGCGAAAAGGACGGCATTGATGTGACAAAATTCACGATTGAGCACAATCCTGTCGAGGCAAAGGCCATCGCGCAGGCTGTCACGATGATAAACGAGGGCAAGGGCGACTTCCTCATGAAGGGCCTCTGCTCGACGGACAAGTACCTCCGTGCCATCCTTAACAAGGAGACCGGCATCCTCCCTCCGAAGGCCGTGCTCAGTCATGTGGCGGTGCTCGAGAACCCTAACTATCCTAAGCTCATTTTCCTCAGCGACATGGCTGTGATTCCTGCTCCGGACTTCAAGCAGAAGAAGGCCGAGCTTAACTATCTCGTGAACGCCGCTCATTCTATGGGCATCGAGACCCCGAAGGTCGCAATCATCGCCGCAACCGAGCAGATGCTCGAAGGCATGCCTGCCTGCGTTGAGGCTGCTGTCCTCGCGAAGAAGGTGGAGCGCGGAGAAATCAAGGGCTGCGTCGCTGACGGTCCGCTCGCGCTTGACGTGGCAATTGACATGGAGTCCGTCCGGAATAAGGGACTCAAGAG
>CAVBPI010000064.1:0-10128 GCA_963596955.1 bacterium
GTCGGGTTCTCATTGCTGCGGATTGTCACGGTGGATGTCCGCGCCGTATAATCAGGGTTGTCACTAACGGTTATCGTTATGTTTCGTCCGTTCGCCGAAACATCACACATCAATGAATTGCCGACAATGACTGAATATGTGCCCGAATATTCACCGAGAACAATGCTGCAAGGCTGCGCCCCGGCAGAAGCCACCTCCGGAAACGCTACAGGAGTCGTGTCGAATATGAAACCGGTCTGTGTCACTCCAATCGGTACCACCAATTTATCGTTTAGGGCACACTTCACCGCAAAACCTGATGTTCTACGCTCCGCTGCATTAAGGTTATTCTTCACTCTTATGGATAGCAGACATGAACCGGTAAACGATGTTGTGGACGGCACTACCCAGTCCGGGACATTCACAAGTTCCCAGCGAACCCATGACGAACAGTTGATGTTTATGTTCAGAAGGTAGGAATCAACAGCATCAAATGTGTGGTTCACAGACGAAACGTCGAATGTTATACCCTCCTGTGAAACCGCGATTTCCTTGAAGAATGCGGGATTCTGCGAAACATACTGGCTCTCGACGCGGAATGTGGCGGTTCGTGAGGCAGTGTCATTATTGTCGGATGCAGTAAGGACGATGCTGTTGCCGCTCACACGGGCAGACAGCCAATCCGGAAGACCGGTAACAGACCATGTCCCGGAGCACTCGCCCATCGTGACCGTCTGCGAGGCCGCCTTGTATGCGCCGAATTGCGGCACGGTCACGGCCTTCGTGTCGAAGATAAAGCCGGTCTGCGTCACTTCTATCGGCTTGAGAGCGCCGGTAAGGCCACTCTTCACCGCAAAGCCGGTCGAACTTCTCGGCTGTTCCGAGGTGTTCACATCAACTGAAATCGTAATATCCGCGCTGCCATTGCCGGATGATACAGAAACCTTAACCCACGAAGGAACATTGACGAGACTCCAAGGAGAGCCGTCCGTGCAGGTCACCTTCACCGTCTTCTTCGATGCATCAACAGGTGAGAAGGTCAGCGAAGCCGCAGTCTCGTCAAATACATAGCCTGCTTGAGACACCGCTATTTCCTTCATGAGCGCCGGATTCTGAGAGATGTACTGACTCTCGACGCGGAATGTAGCCGTGCGGGATGACAAATCGGTGTTGTCGGAAGCCGTAAGTCTGAGGGTCGAGCCGTCCACGGACACGGTCAGCCATGATGGGGCATCCTTCACGCTCCATGTTCCCATGCACTCGCCCACCGTAACCGTCTGCGATGATGCCTTGTATGGAATGAACTGCGGCACCGTCACGGCCTTCGTGTCAAACACAAATGCCTTCTGGGCAACTGAAACCTTTCTTGTAAGCCCGTTCAGCATACTTTTCACATACATATCGCCGACAGAGCGCTGCGAAAGGGCGAAATTATCTGAACATTCTATCTTCACGGATGCATTTCCAATACCTTGTGACGGCGTGACCGTAATCCATGACGGAACGCCGGTCATCTCCCATGAAGCCGCAGACGAGATTTTAACATCCACAGAATTGGCCGCAGGATTGACCGCATCGACAGTGAAACTTGCAGCTGTCCCGTCGAATACGAATGCTGCCTGCGAAAGAGATATTTTCTTTTTAAGGACGGAATTGTGCGCGACATACTGGCTCTCGACCGTGAACTCTGCAGAACGGGCGGCCGTCTTGAGGTTGTCGGCAGCCTTGACCGTCACTACCGAACCGCTGACACTGACCGTAGCCCAGTCCGGAGCATTCTTTACGCTCCATGTCCCCATGCACTCGCCCACCGTGAACTGCTGCGCCGCAGTGTTCAGTTCAGAATATTCTGCAAGCGTTACAGGAGCGGTGTCATAGACGAATGCAGCCTGACTGACATTTATCGGTTTGAGCAGACTGTTCTTGGAACTCTTTATGCCGAAGCCGGTCGAAGTCCTCGCCGACAGGTCATAATTGTCCGCCACGGAAACAGTCACCTCTCCATTGCCGGTTCCGGAAGCGGAAGAAACAGTTGCCCATGACGGCTTTCCGACGACTGTCCATGCCGCGCCGTCCGAGATTGTCACAGGAACTTTCGTCTGAACCGGAGAAAGGGTAACAGCCTGAATGTTCACCGCGGTCTCGTCAAAGACAAACTGATTCTGCTGGAAATGCACGGTCTCTGAATATCCTCCCAACACGCTGGAAATCTTCACCTCCGCAGTGCGCGGAGACTTGAGGACATTGTCGGAAACCTTGAAGGTCACGCTTCTGTCCGAAGCCTTGCCAGACGACGGTGTCGAGGTAATCCACGATGTCGCTTCTGACGGGATTTCGACCTTCCAGTCACCGGAGCATTCCACCGATGTAGTGTATGACGAAGTCTGAATCGGAGCAAGGTCGGTGAATGATGTCCCGGTCACATTGAACACGAACGCGGACTGCGTCACATTATAGGTGTGACTGTGGGTCACGCCGTTAAGCGAGCTACTGATTGTGAATGTTCCGCTGCGGTCAGACTTTGTCAGATTGTTCTGAACCTTGACGACGACCTTTCCATCGCCTGAACCTGAAGAAGGAACTGCGGAAATCCAGTCAGAACCGCTCACGCTCCAGATGTGAGAGCATGATACCTCTATCGTGCGGCTGTCGTCCGAAAGCGGTCCGAAAGCTATAACTCCAAGAGCGTCCGGAAGCGGAGAAACCTCAAAGGTGTATTTGCGCTGCGTAATCCTGATTTTCACAGGTTCAACGACGACACCGGCCTCCTCATGCGTGACACTATGAACGCTGATGACGGCAAAACGGTCTTCCTGCACCTCATTGCCGGTAAGAGCCCCATAAGAAAGCGTCGCGTCCCCGGTGCCTGAAGTAGCTGAAATGCCGAGCCAGTCAGCGGACGGCGAACCCTCATAAGAGACGGAAACACTCCATTTTCCGGAACTCTTTATGTCAAGGTTATATTTGTCGGTAGAAAGCGTGTTGAGACTGAGATTCGCTGCCTTGGCCTCGAAGATGTAAGGGTCCTGACTGACAGAGAATGACTCCGACAGAGAATTGAGAGCGCTTGCTACTTTAAGCTGTGCTGTCCTTGCGCTGAAGTCGAGATTCTGCGACAAGGCTTTCAGCGAGACGGACTCTGAAACCACCTCCGGAACATGACCGCTTCCCGAAACGGGACCGACAGAAAGCCAGTCCGGAGTTCCGGAAACCGCCCATTCGCCGGATGACAGGACATCAAAAGATTTGACAGAGAGGTCATTGTTGCCAATCTGAACAGAGTTCGCGGAAAGACTATGAACATAGGCCGCCTGCCTGACATTGATTTCATTAGGAAGCAGAATCTCACCCGCCTTGCCGACAACACGCAGCTTTGACACTTGTTCCGTCGTCTCCGGATTGGCATTTCCGTCGCAACCGGCATGACTCACGTTCAGCGAGAACGAGACGGATTGGGAATCCGCACCAAGACCGACACCCTGAGGGTTCTCCGGTACAGTCGAGAGCCATGCGGCATCCTTCTCAACATACCAGTCAATCTCGGAATCGACAGTCATCGTCATTTCCTGTGAATGGGCGGCCGGGAATTCGACATAGCCGCTGCTGTAGTCAGCCGACATTCCTACATTGAAGCGCACATTGTTCTGCGAGAAATCAACGACATACTCGTCAAGGGGTTTCCCGTCGTTGCCGTCTGCTCCTGTGAACTTCAGCCGCAGGCTCCGGTTCTCGCCCGTGGCGTTGTAGGTCTCAGGAATGAATGACAGCGTCCAGACCTTGTCGGCGGTAAGTTCATATTCACCGAGAGACGGGGTCTCAAGCCAGCCGTCCTCCACGCCGGAACGTGTGGCGGCATCTGAAGACATTGTCTCGACATCATCTGAGGCCATACCCTTACGGCTGTATTTACGATAATCGAACGACACGGATTTAGTGACATCCTTGACAACGCGCCACCTAGTATTGGACTCGACGGTAAAGACCACCGCCTCGCGTCTGAAAGGCTGCTCGGATGTAAAGTTCCAAGGGAATACCACGCTGTCGGAGCGCCCGAGTTCCCCGGCCGTACCCTCGCCGGGCTTCTGAGCCGTTATCACCAGATACGGGCAAGGCTGCTCCACTTTCACCCGAGCCGAAAAAGAACCGGTCTCAGACTCGAACAGCAGTTCCGCACTACGGGCTGTCCCATAGCCCGTATGTTCGTCGTTCACGGGTGCGGTCATCTTGAATGACCTCGTTCCGGCCTTGACTTTGTCTCCATCCTTAAGACTCTTCTTACCGTTCTCATCGACGACTGACAGCCACGAAGGAATCCCCGAAACCTTCCATTTCGAGTCCGAAGACACGGTAAATGTATATTCACCGCCAAGAGGAGCGAGTTCGACCTCACTCACCGAAATGGCATTCTGCGCCGGGACGGGCGCCTCCGCCTGAAAATCATCCTTCGCACAAGAAACCGCCGCGAACATAAACGCCGCCATCACGGCTATATGCATTGATATGTAATTGTATTTCATCATATTCCCAATAGATTACCTGTCATAAATCAAATCACCCGGAGTTGCCTTGAGCAGGTTCCTCATGACATACCACACCGTAAATACGGAAGAGGCAATTATAATCAGAACTGAAATTACAGTCTTGAGATTCCACAGCGACAGATAACCGAATCCGCCGTCCCTGACGATGCCGAACAGCAGCGACAGTCCCTGAATGAGCCAGACGGCTGCAAGAGAAATGAATGTCGCGGCAAGGATCGTCGCCACCATAATGAGGACATATATCGCGGTAAGTTCGAAATTACTGATTCCGAATGCCTTGAAAGTGCCGAGATTGCGTTTCACCTTCTGGAAATATGACTGAAGCAGGTTCACGATGAAAAGAATGATGCAGACGATGGCGAAGGCTATCATGGTCCATGAAAGGATATTGGCCATCACGCTCACCGCATTGAAGTTCTCCTTCGCGTTAATCTGCGACATCTCGATTTCTATCTTGAAATGTTCCTTTACATATTCCTGGAAGTCATTGATTTTCGACAGGTCGGCGAAATGGAGGGAAATGTAGTCGTCATCGTCGTCATTGTAGTCCGACGGGATATAATTATAGAGCCGGATAACGCCCTTTTCTGAATATTCCTTCATGAAGGCATCGTTTATCTCCCTGTTCACGGAAAAATCCACATCGTCCTCATAATCGAAGAGAAGGGATATGAATTTGCCCCCGCGGAACGAAAGCATTGACGGGAGTTCCATGTCCGGCTCGGAATAGAAGGTCATTTCCGTGTGCTCGCGCGTAATTGCCTCAAGACGCTCCAGAGCCTTTTCGGAATCCACCCCGTCCGGAACATAGTAGATAAAAGAGCTGAAATAAGACGGTTCATAGAGGTTGAACGCCTGTCCGTTGTCCTGATGATAGAAAAATTTTGTTCCGATGATGTCCATGTTGGAAGGCAGCCGCTTCACGACAGCAAGCACCGGGACCGGAGCGTTGGAAAAATGGTCGTCCAGAAGTTCGGCACAATAGTCTTCCGCAGCCTCGGGGTCGGTGTAGCCGCGATAGTTTATGTATGCCGGAGCTTCCTTGTAGCCGAGCTTCTCCGTGAGGGCGCTCCATGTTATAATCACGCCGTAGGAGTCGTTCTGGAGTTTGTCGAAAGCGATGCGGCAGTGCCCAACAACATTGTCGTCGGCAAGCACGGCCTCTATGAGCGGGGTCTGTATGTCCGCGAAGAAACGGCACTTGAGGTTGCGCCCGGAATTGCCGGCGGTACTGAAGAGCGAGTACCAGTACTTGTCGGTTTGGTAGCCCCGGCAATGGTACTCGTTCAGGAAGTCCTCTTCCTGAAGGGCGGCTTCAAATCCGTCGAAATCGTTTTCGGCGAAGTTGTTCTTTATATCCACCCAGTTAATGAACGGGTCGTTCATCTTGTAGGACAGGTATTTGAGGCTGGCGTTGCTGAATGCTATCGCAAGAAAGGTTACGCTCAGCACAATGGTGAGCAGCCAGAGGCTTGAGTAATTCTTTCCGAGCACGACCTTGCCCTCCCTTCTGATGAAGAGACGGAAATAGTCACTCGACAGAACTTCTTTTAATTTCATAAGTCAGGCAAATTTATATTTCTGATTTTTTATTTCCGATTCTTTAATTCTTTTTCAGATCCTCTTCAAGAACTTCTCGAACTCCGGAGCCGAGTAGGATTCGCTGCCGTTGCTCCAGACGCCGTCGGCGGACGGAGTGAAGACACTTGCGTCGTCAATCACGCCATAGTATGAAATCTCATCGCTGACCGACTGCGAACGGCGGCTTTCCTTGCGGATTTTGATTATGACGTCGGCAAAGGAAACGGCAAGATGCATATCGTGCGAGACGATTATTGCGGAACTTCCCTCAAGAGACGAGAGCTTTGCGGAAAGAAGTTCCATGGCCTTCACGGCGTTATCGCTGTCAAGGTTACCGGTAGGCTCGTCGCCGAAGAGCACGGTGAAGTCCGGGAGCACGGCACGGGCGAAGGCAAGCCTCTGCTGCTGCCCGCCGGAAAGTTCGTGGGTCATGCGTGTCTCGTCAATGTGGTCAAGCCCAAGTTCGGCAAGCACCTCGCGGGTCTTCTCGAAGGAAGACTCCATGGAATAGCCTTGAAGCATCCTCGTGAGGGCGATGTTCTCGAATGCGGTGAAGTTGCGCATCAGGTTGGTGCTCTGAAAGATGAAGCTGAAATGCTTCAGTCTGAACTCAGAGAGCATTGCATCGGAACAGTCCCAGAGTTTCGCGAGGTCGGTGTGTTCGGTGTCGTTCTCATAAAACCAGAACTTCGCCCCTTCATCCGGAACTATCGTGCGGTTCATCATGCCGAGAGTTTCGAGAATCGTGCTCTTGCCGATTCCGGACTCCCCGACGATAAAGACTTTCTTCCCCTTGGGGATGACAAGCCGATGAATCTCAAGTATCACCTTTGAGATTCCCTCCCTGTATGCCTTGTCGTAGGAACAGCGGAGGTTTTCTATTTCAAACAGTTTCATATTTCGTTTTATGACAGGCTCTGTTTATGGCACAAGGATTTATGGCAGGTCTTCAATCGGAATCCAATAGTAGCGCGAGCCGTTGAACTCCTTCATATATTTGTAACTCTTGCTCTGACGTATTCTTTTGAGGTTGTCGTATTTCTTGGCGAAAGTCGTGACAATCTTCAGGTACATATTGTTGGTAACGACAAGCTTGTTCGATATATCGTCGAGACGGTACTGGGTAAGACTGGCGGCCGCCTCATTGAGTCCTCCGATAAGACGGGTAATCTGGGTATTGTCCAGAGCTGCCATATCCGCGTCTGTCATGCCTGGAGCGAAGCTCTTGACCATGGCCTTCATTGCCTCGATATAAGGAGCGCGGTCATTTGCCGATGAATTCTTGGCTGTTTCATACACAGGAGCCATTCTCTTGAGAAGGTCGTCGAATTCCTCCTGTGAAATGAAGATTACGGATTTGTAGAAGTCACGTCCGCTCTCGTCCTGACGCTTCGCATAGCCCCGGAAATTGATGAGCGCATTAGTCTCTTCCAGAGACTTTATGTATGCCTCGCCGAGAGTCTTCTTCAGGAAGTCTTCGGAGATGTCCAGTCCGCCGCCCTGCTTCGTACCGTTGCTCGGTCCGAAACCGCCGCTCGGCGCGGCCGAAGGTTTCTTCTGCCCCGCAGCTATAATCAAGTCAATCTGCTTCTGAATGGCGGAGGCAAATCCTCCGATTGACGAGGTCATGTTCTCCGTAAGCTTTGCCGGATCCATCTTTCCGTTGTTGACGGCAGGGTCGGCGGTTCTGTGGTTGCAGACATATATTTCAGGAGTGACGTCACCGTGATAGTCGAAGCCGTCCCTTGCCGCAGTAGCAGTGGCCTTGACCTTGACGGCAGAATTGTAGGCACGGTAGTTCTCCAGCAGCGACTTTCTTATCATTTCAGTAAGCTGCGCATTGAAAGAACTGTAAGCCACAACATTGCGGTTCTGAACCTGAAAGCTCATGAGGCTGATTTTCTTGGAAACGAGCTTCGAGATGATGTCTTCCTTTGAATACCTGTTGTCTTCCGCATCATTTCCGCAGTCTCCGATTACAAGCATCATGTTGCTTTCCTCCGGTCTGTAGGCAAGACGTTCAAGCGCGGTGCTCATCCCGCAGTAAAGAGCCTCCGTCTGGGTCCTGTCGTTCGGAGAGCTCTTGATTCCGTAGGAGCCTCCGCTATCGAGGAAGGCGTTTATCCTCGAAATGTTGTTTGCCGAAGTCATCGGCATCACCTCCACGAGTCCGGCATCACCGTCGGCGTAGTCGCGGTAGATGACGATTCCGACCTTGATCTTGGAGTTCTGCGAGAAATACTTGACACCTTCCTTTATGGCTTCCTTCACGGCCGGATAGTACGGCTCCATTGATGATGTACCGTCAATCACGATGCCGAGGTTTATGTGCATCCTCTTCTCAAGCATTTCCTTCTTTGCCTTGTCAATCTTGACGGAAGGGTCCTCTTCAGCCGTGGAAGTGCCGGCAGCCGAACCGCCGATGGTGCTGAATGTGGACATATTGAACACGGTGCCTGACCCGTCATCAAGAATAGGATAGCGCAGGCTCTCGCCGTCCATACGATAAAGATACTGATCGTATTTCTCTGACTTCTTCTTCGCATACGGGATGCGGCTTATCCATTTGCCGGAAAGTTCCTTGTTTGCATAGACATACGAATATATTCCCTTCGCGGCGAAATACTCGACATCCTCATGCTTCCATGTAGGCTCAAGGCATGAGCGCTGGTTCCACGGGACATACGACTGCTCCGGAACCCAATAATAGAGAACCTGAGAAGAATACTGGCCGTCCATCTTGCTCTGCTTTGACAGCAGTGCCATTCCATTCTGGCGCTTCATTATAAAGTAGAAGTTCATGTCTGTGGAAAGACGAACCTTGGTCGCATTCTTGTCCGGGGCGAGATAGCCGAATCCGATGTTTGACTTGTCGTTCACATTGTCAAGATTGACACAAAGAAGCGCCTTATAATAGATGCCCTGGTCGTCAGTAGGACATGACTGCCACAGAAGGAGCTTTGACATCTGCACCCAGCCCCGGCACACGGCTGCCTCGGAAATCTTCGGATAGTCGGTAATCTTCTTTTCTGCATAGACCAGAGCCATCCCGTTTTCTATCTGGGCGATGCGCAACTCCTCGTTGAATTCGAGGGCGGAGAATTTCGGACTTGAGATGGACGGCGAGGTGTAGGTCGTGTTGTCGGCCCTGTCGCTATAGACTGTCCAAAAAACCTTTGTGTTCACGGACTGACCGTAAGCGGAAGCTTCCGATGTCGCCTGCCCGGCGACTTTTTCTGAAAAAAGGCTGCGCGTGAGCTCCTGCGGTCTCCAGACCTTGCATTTCGATGGAAGTTTAGGCTGGGCGAGCGCAGCAATGGTCATCAGTACAAATGTGAATGTCAATAAAACACGTTTCATTTTCTTCTCCATTAATAAGGCATTGGTATAAACTTGATTCCCGGCATAAGATTTTTGAGTCCGAACGGATGTTCCCTGTCTATCGGAAGAACATCGGCATCATCGTAGTAGAACTTGAGGTCAAGATAGCCTTTCCTGACAAGTTCCGGCATTTCCATAATCCAAGACAGGGCAGCAATGACTGACTCGTTGTAGCCGAGTTCCCAGAATGAGGAATTTATGTACCAGCTCCACTCGACATTGGCGAATGCGGGAGAGCCGCCGACAGTTTCAATGTCGCTGAAGATTTCAGGGATAACGCGAAGGTCAGTCTCTATGTCAACGTCATGGCTGCGCTTCCCTTGAAGTTCCCCGACTATCCTGTCGAAGTCCTTAGGATTCTGAGCGTTGGTATTGACACGGACGACAATGGGATAGTTCCCGTTGGTAAGATAAAACACGGCGGAGAGATCTTCGGGATAGTTTATCGCGTCGTCGTAATAATTCCTCAGTTCACCGATAAGTTTCTGGGAAATGGTGTTCTCGTCATGGGCGATATATATGAAGCGGAGTGTCCGCGTCTGGGCAAGAGCCGTAAAGGAGGCAACAAGACCAAGCAGAAAAAGCAGTATGAGTTTCCTTTTCATCGTCTATTGTTCGCTTATCGTTACTTTCATCGACCTTACTC
>CAVBPI010000065.1:0-5224 GCA_963596955.1 bacterium
AACTGTGCTGCAGTTCGTCGGATTTGCAGAGCCTGAACTTGCCGGCGCACATCTGCACGCCCGAGACGGGAAGATATGTCTGAGTGTCGCTGTCATAGAGCGGATGAACCTTCTTCTCGTCAGCCGCGCCGTCCTCGCCGGATATGGTTATCATGGTCCTCGGAGGATTCGGATTATAGTATGTATATCCTTCCACCTTGATTTCCGTCTTGCCGTCCTGCATACGTCCGGTCAGATTGTAGTCGCGCCTCGGGTCCTTGGGGCTATACATATAGAACGCGCGTGGAGTCGGGACGAAGCGGCCGCCGTATATCGTCGGGGAGTCGGAGGTGTTCGCCGGCGAGGGCAGGTAGAAGCTGTTCGGCCAATGGCCTTCCGAACCGGAAAGCGGCTGCTCGGCGAGAAGGAGACATTCCTGATACTGCTGCGCCTTCGTCGTCTCGCGGAAAAGGTTGGTGTAGTCGTCGATGAGCCTGTAGGAAGAATGCTCCACAATGTCTGCGCAGGCATCCTTCGACTTTTTCCACATCGCCGCCTCATCCACAAAGGAGAAGTCGTTGAGCGGCTGCCTGTCCAGAAGGTCCGCTCCGGTGCCGTTCACTTTGCAGGCCGCGAGGTAGTTGCAGAGCCGCGCAATGTAGGCGGCGGCAGTATATTTGTTCGCTGAAGATGTCTGAAGAATCCCTATTTCATTCAGATGCTCATAGGCGTAGTCCAAATCGTCGAAGATGAACTCATAGACATCCTTGAGCGAGGAGCGGGGTTCCTGCCCGCCGGACTCGAAGTTCTCCACAATCGGCACTCCGCCGAAATTCCATGCGAGATGGTAGTAGAAGAAGGCGCGGAGAAAACGGGCCTCCGCAATGTACTGAGTGCGAGTCTCTTCCGTCATGTCGATGTTCTGAATATAGTGGAGTATGGTGTTGCACCTGTTTATGCCGGTGTACATCACTTTCCACGTGTCACGCACGCAGCGGGTGCTCTCGTTATAGTTGCCCCATGTCATCTCAAGCCCCTCGTCGGAGGATGACGTCGCGGCGACCATATCGTCCGAAGGACAGTTCATCACATAAATCAGCCCCTGGGCGTAGCTGCCTCTCTGCACATACGACGCTCCCGGTATCCTATGGCCGTCTATCACCTCATAGCAGGATATGAGGGCCATGTTCATGGACTTTTCCGAAGTGTAGAAATTCTCCGGTGAGGTCTGCGAATAGGGATATTGGTCCAGGAACTTCGCGTGCTCGCATGACACGGTCACAAAAACGGTCAGCACGAGGCCCGGAATATATTTTATCGTCTTTCTCATTTTCATATAAATTTAGAAAGTCATTGACACCCCGAACGTGAATGTCCTCGCCTTGGGGTAGGAAAGCCTGTCGAAGCCCGTGAACAGAGGATTTGAAGAGCTGACGTCCGGGTCCAGGCCGCTGTACTTCGTTATTACGAAGAGATTGTCCGCATTTATGTTCAGCTTTATGGACGAAATCTTCGCCTTGCGCAGCTTCGGGCTGTCAAAGGTGTAGCCGAGGGAAAGGTTCTTGAGCCGGACGAAAGAACCGTCTTCGACATAATACGACGACACCCATGTGTTTGTCTGATTCAGGAGCCGTGAATATGTGTCCGAAGGGTTCTCCACGGTCTACCGCCCGTGCCAGGCGGCCTTCGTGAGGTTGTTGAACTGCGTGCCGCCGCTCCGTCCCGATTCCGAGCGAAGCTTGAACTCGTTCATTATGTCCCGGCCGAAAACGCCTTCAAAGAAGAACGAAAGCTCGAAGCCGAATATGTTGAACGTGTTGCCGAGCCCCATCGTGAAATCGGGGTTCGAGTCGCTTATCACCGTCTTGTCCGCAGCGGTAATCTCGTTGTCGCCGTCAAGGTCCCTGTACTTGCGGTCACCCGGCTGCACGGCCACGGAATTGATGCTCGTGACGCCGTCCTTGAGCACATATTTGTAATTGTCATAGTTCCCGTCAGTCACGATGCTTTCGGCGGAGAAGCGTCTTCCGTTCCTGTCAACGGCCCAGAACTCGTCCAGCTGATAGTTGCCGTCCGCGACATATCCGTAGCCGATGCCTATAGGCTGCCCGACCATAATGCGGGAGATGTCGTTCGCGAGCTGTCCGTGGGCTATGTTGATGCTGGTGTAGTCAATGCCGCCGATGTCGAGGACCCTGTTGCGTGACAGGTCGAAAGTGAGGCTTGTTGACCACGAGAAGTTGCGCCTGTTGATGTTGTGCGTGCTGAGACTGAACTCGACGCCCTTGTTCTCGACGCGGCCGAGGTTCTGCCACTGCTCCACGAAGCCTGTCTGGGCCGGCAGGGTCGCGCGGTAAAGCATATCCCTCGTGTCCTTGTAATAGACGTCGGCAAGGAAATCAATCCTGTTGTTGAAGAGGCTCACGTCAAGGCCGAGGTCATACTGCCACGTGGTTTCCCACTTCAGTTTCGTGTTCGCCGAGCTTGACGGGGCCATGCCCATGATTTCAGTGCCGTTGACGGCATAATAGTTCGTCGTCATGAGCGCCATGGTGGCGTAGTTGGAAATCCTGTCGTTTCCGGACGCCCCTACGCTTGCCCTGAGCTTGAACTGGTCCAGCCAGTCGGCGTTCTTCATGAACTCCTCCTCGGACAGCCTCCATGCGAGCGCCACTGAAGGGAAGTAACCGACACGGCTGCCCGGCATGAACTTGGAGGAGCCGTCCGCACGCATATTGAACGAGGCATAGTAGCGCTGCCGCCAGTTGTACTCCACCCTGCCGAACATGGACATCATCGTGCTCATGGACACGTTTTCCGAAGGAGCCTCCTGAACGCCGCCCTTGCTTATGTTGAATACGCCGGTCGATGCGTCATCGAAATCATACGCGCCGAGCATCAGGTTCTCGTTCCTGTACGCGCTCATCTCCACGCCGAGCATGGCGTTGAGGTTGTGGGCGTCGTTCCATGTCTTCTTAAAGGTAAGGGTAGCCGATGTGTTCCAGCCGTAGGTATCGACGGTCCTTATCCTCGCGTAGCCGTTCTTGGAGAAGCCCCACAGGCTGTTGACCGAGTAGAATTCCATTCCCTTGGAGCCGGAAGTGTTGCCAGAGGCCTGTGCACGGAAGGTAAGCCCCCTGATGATTTCCCAATCGACATAGGCGTTGCCGGATATGCGAGAATATACGGTTCTGCGGTAAGTTTCGTTCGTGATGCAGTCGAGCAGGGAATATGAGCCCATATTGTCCGTATCACTGTCCGTGTAGTAGGCAATCGGCCGACGGAGATAGATGAGCTGGATGAGACCGCTGTTCCCGAGCTCGCCGCCGCCAGAAGACACGGCTCCGTTTGAAATCGTGCGTCCGTAATTGACGGAAGCCCCGACTTTCACCTTCTCCCCTATCCTGTGTTCAAGCTTGATTCTTCCGGTATAGCGCTGGAAATCATTGTTCTTGACAAGTCCGTCCTGATTGAGATAGCCGAGGCTGAAAAGCAACTGCGTCTTCTTATTCGCGACGGCGTTGACGGACAGGTTATAATCCTGCGTGACGGCCGTCCTGTACATTATCTTCTGCCAGTCGTTATAGGCGTATGAGCTCGCGTCCTTCGGAGTGTCGCTCACCCCGTCGCCGTCGGTGTCGATGCCGTAGTCCAGATAGCCATAGTCCTTTCTCGCGAAACGATAGTTGATATATTCCTGAGCGTCAAGCATATCTATATGTTTCGGGACATTCGACACGCCGACCGACGCATTGAAGTTCACGATGGTCCTGTCGTCTCCCTTCGCGCCGCTCTTCGTTGTGATGATGATGACTCCGTTCGCTCCCCTCGCTCCGTAGATGGCGGTCGCCGTGGCATCCTTGAGGACCTCGACAGACTCTATGTCATTCGGGTTTATGAACGACATCGGATCGAAAGTGCCGGAACCGGTGGTGGATGTGCTCGCGACCTCGCCGGAGGAGATGTCCATCTGCATACCGTCGATGACGAAAAGAGGAGTCGTGCCGGCGTTTATGGAATTGTTTCCGCGAATCTTTATGCTGAATCCCGAGCCGGGCTCACCGGACTGGGAGGTGATGCTGAGACCTGCGACCTGCCCCTGAAGCGCGCCGACGACATTGCGGCTGCCTGTCTTAGTCAGTTCATCGGCCTTAACGGAACTTACGGAGCCGGTAAGGTCGCGGCGCGAAAGGGAGCCGTAGCCGATGACCACAGCGTCGTCGAGCACAAGGTCGTCGCGCCCGAGCCTCACGTCTATGACGGTCTGTCCGCCGACCTTCACTTCCTCGGTCTTCATTCCGATGGAGGAGAACTGCAGCGTGCCGCCGTCAATCTTCCTTATGCTGTAGCGGCCGTCGGCATCCGTAACTACGCCGATATTGGTCCCGAGGTATGTCACCCCGGCGCCTATGAGCGGTTCATTGTCGCCGTCGGTCACCTTTCCCGTTATGACGTCCTGCGCGAGGACCGGAACGGGAAGCGACAGAATCGCGAAAGAAAGCATTATCTTTGATAGAATCCTCATACTATTTTATATTAAGGTTTGTGTCCTGACAAGTGTCATAAGACTTATGCGGCCGTCAGCGGACCGTGCATTCAACATTGGACCATGTGGTGAAAAACGACCTTATGTTGTCCTCGGTGAACTTCACGCCCTCCTCGACGACATTGTCAAAGACAAGCCCGGTGATTCTGTGCTCGCCGCCGTCATATCCCATCAGTACATTCCCGCAGGGAGCCTTTTTCAGCAAGGTCACGTTCCGGAGCGTCACGCCGTCGCAGGTGCCGGGCGAGTATGTCACGCCAGTGCCAAGGTCCTTGACATAGGACTTGCGGATGTCCAGATGGATTCCGTACTCCAGGCAGTCCTCCAGAACGACATTCTCGAACAGGATGTCGGAAATGTGCCCTCCGGCGCAGTGGTGTATGCTGAGCCCCCCGCGTGAAAGCTTGCTGCCCACTCCGCGCCCGCCGCTGCGGATGCTGCAGCAGTTCCGGAACGTCACGCCTGAAATGTCTTCATTGGTCTCCGCCCCAATCACGAGGGAGTTGCCGCTCAGATAGTTCCATGCGATGCAGTCCTCGAACAGCACGTCCTTCACCTCGCCCTTGTAGTCCCATTTGTGCGACTTGATGCAGAAAACGTCGTCGTGCGCATAGCCGAAGCATCCGGTCACCGTCGCGTTCCGGCACCCGAGAAGGTCTAGGGCGTCATTCTCGCAGCCCGTCTTATTGTTGGGGTTCT
>CAVBPI010000065.1:5293-9854 GCA_963596955.1 bacterium
AGGTCTAGGGCGTGAGTCTCGCAGCCCGTGTTATTGTTGGGGTTCTCGACGGCCACTACCTTATAATTATTTATACGGACATTATCGGACTCCGAGATGAAGGTGCTCCAGTTGATGTCGTTAAGAAGGAGCACATTCTCAATCATGAGATTGTCGGTTCTCCGGAACTGGATGGCCCGCGCGTCTATTCCGCGCGCATCAATAATTCCGCAGCCCTTTATGGTGATGCCAGAGGCATCCTCAGCCCTGAGCACGCTCTTCAGCACAGCGCCGCCCTCGACATAGAGCGTCTGCCCGGAGGTCAGTTTCAGAGCCGAAAGGTCCGTCACGGTGCCGGCCTCATAATAGAGGACATTCGGGTCCCCCTTCGACGGCTTGTCCTTCTCAATCGGATTCGCGAAAAGGAAAAGATCGCGGTCGGACGAGCCGTTCATCTCCACCACCGCACGGTCGCCCGGCGACATCACGAGGGTGACCGACTCGCGCGAAGTCACATGACGCCAGTCCCTTGACTTAGGCAGGATTTCCGCGCTGCTGATGAAGTCCGCGTTGTAAGTGACCTTGACGGCGACGGGGTCGTCGCAGCCGAAAGTGCAGACATGATGCTCCTTGGTCGGGATTACGGTAGCCTTTCCTCCGGCGACCTCCACCGTATAGTACAGCGACGGACGAATCTGATTCGAATAGGAATACAATTCAACGGCGGCCTCGGGCAGGTCGTCGAATGGGCCGGAAGGCGTGACGGTCACAGCCCCTCCCGAACAGTCGAGCGCGCACAGAAGTCCTAAAGAAAGCAGAGTGATTTTTACAAAGCCCTTATTCATTGTCATTAGTTTTTATTTATACCTGTTTTGTGTTCTTTTTGTCAAAGTTCGGTCATGTGACGGCTTGGGAGTATGCTAATTTTGAACTTTAATTGTTACAATTTTGACCAATTATTTATAAATTGCGAAAGTTTTGACAAACAAGGATAAATATGTCACCGAAGACGAGATTCTTTCGCCGTATCAGCCACATAGTCTGCCCTCTCATCCTGTGGGCGGCAGCAGCCTGCCCTCTGCGGGCATCGAACTTTGTGCAGCCCTCGCGCCTGAATGCATTTCGGGACGCCGCGGTCTATTCGGTCTGTCAGGACACCAGCGGGACAATCTGGCTCAACACGGGCTACGGCGTATTCACATTCGACGGAGTGCGGGCCAGAATGATGCTTCAGCCAATCATTGCCCACAGCCTTGAGTACAACGGCGGCAATCTAGTCTATTCTGTCTCATACCTCGGGATACACCGGTTTGACATCCGCCGCCGAGAGCCGGTTCTTCTCAGGTCGTCCCTTTCCGGCTGGCACGGGGCGTCAATGCTCGCAGCCGGTGACAGCCTCTGGGTGGCGCACGGGAACAGCCTCCTTGTCTCGCGCGGCGACAGCCTCGAAACTGCCGGGAATCTCCCGGAGGCAGATTTCCTGTGTATCGCCAAAGGGAGAGGCGACAAGCTTGTTTTAGGCGACAGGAAAGGGGACGTATTTTTATATGACGGGGAGTTCAGGCAAATTTTCAAGGCCCCCGCCGGAGTCTCAAAAATTCTTATGGACACAGAGGGGAATATGTGGACAGGGCTGGCAGACGGCCGAATATTCCTCATCGGGCGGGACTCGTCTGTCCGCGGCATAGGAGGGACTCTTCCGGGAAAGGAAATCCGCTCGATATGCGAGCTCCGAGACGGGAACCTGCTCGTGGGCGCGGCGGACGGACTGTTCAGGGTATCTGCCAAAGAATTGAGCTGCCGGCCGGAGCATTCCGGCATACCGAACAAGGAAGCAATCTGGGACATTTTCAGGGACCGCGACGGCAACACCTGGGTCTGCACCTACTATTCAGGCCTGTGGTACCGCGACAAGACGCTCTCCGCATTCGACACCCCGCCGGGATGTGGTTCCCTGAAAATGGTGCGCGGAATTGCCGAAGATGCGGACAGGAATCTGTGGATATTCACTGACAACCACGGAATGTTCCGCCTTGACAATCAAGGAAAGCTGACGGAAATACCACATGGAATGGGCATCAAATTCCATACGGCGGTGTTCGACAAGTCATCCGGGAAAATCTGGGCGGGAGCCTTCCAGGGCTCGCTGCACAGGTACGACCCCGGGAGCGGGGAATGGCAGACGGTCATGTTTGAAGACGAAGAGGGGCGACCCTTCCACGAAACGGTGAGCGCCATACATCTGCAGGACAACGAGCTGTACCTCGGAACGTCAGGAGGGCTGTATGTCTATAATCCGGCGACAGAGCGCAGCATAAGCCGGCACATACCCGGCTATTCCCGACCGGTCTATGCGATAAGCAGGATGGACGAAAGGCGGATTGCAGTTTCCGGAATCGGCACATACATCTACGACATAAAGGGCGGCGGGCTTCGTCCCCTGCCGGTCACGGGAAGCTGCCCGGACATTCAGGTCGGCGAGAACGGAGACCTGTTCGTCGCAGTCACAGGCACCGGAATTTGCAGAATAGACGCCGCTACCAAGGAAGTCTTCATGTTCCCCAAGTCGAGGTTTGTGGATACATACCTTAACAAGATGCTGCCCTGCTGCGATTCCTGCCTGCTGGTGACATCCGGTCAGGGTATATCGGTCGTCAGGGAAGACGGCCGCCGGAGCAGGACTTTCAAGGCGTCGAACGGACTTGGCGTCAGTTCCTTCAGGGAAGGATGTCTCATGCGCACATCAGACGGCAGGATTCTCGCCGGCGGAAAGGACGGGATAGTCGCCTTTAACCCGTCGGAGTTTTCAGAGGACGACGTCGCGACGCCCCGTCCGGCCTTTGCGGAAATTTCGATAAACGGGAAAGTCATATCGACACAAGAGAGGATTCCATACATCCGCGACATTGTGCTTGCCCCCGGACAGACGAATCTGTCAGTGGATATTTCCACCTTCGACTACTCCGGAACCCGCCCCATGTCATGGAGTTACAAGTTGAGCGGAGCCGACGGCGACTGGACGTCATTCACGCCGGACAATCCCATCGTATATATGAACCTGCGCCCCGGGAAATACCGTCTGCACGGCCGCTATTGGGAGGGTGAGGACATATCCGCCGCGAAGGAGACGGCGCTCGGAATCCGGCTGAAGGCATATTGGTATGCCACGACACTTGCCAAGACTGCCTATGTCATCCTGTCCTTTGTCATCGTGATTATTCTACTCTCCATCCTGTATTCAAGAATGCTGCTCAGGCAGCGTCTGAAATTCGAGAAGGCGGAGGGCATGAGACGAATGCAGCTGTTCGTCGATGTCTCCCGGAGCCTCAGGGAACCACTTTCAATGATACTCGGCCAGCTGGAATTGTTTTTTCAACGATATGCAGCCTCTTCGCCGCAGGGTCTGAAATATATTGAACGTTCCTATTCGAATGCGCTGAATATGCAGAACATAATTTCCGGATATGTGGATTTGGAAAACGAGAACGAGGAAATAAGACAGGTCCAGGCCCTCCACGAAGAGCCCGTCCCAAAGGCTCCGGCCACAGCGGAGGCAGCGACGGAAAAGACCGGCCTGCGCGTCATGCTCGCCGCGGACGACCCGGACAGCAGGGCAATGCTGAGGAGCATCTTCGGGCGTTCCTATGACGTGCTGGTCTCGCCAGATGCCGACGAGGCTTTCTCCCTTTCGCTGAAGGAGCAGCCGGACATAATCGTCTGCGACCTCAAGTCCGGATTCGACAAGAGCCTTGAGCTCTGCACTAAAATCCGGCATAATTTCGAGACCTGCCATATCCCCTTCGTTCTCCTCACGTCACACGCCTCCGAGAACGACAGCATAAAGGGAGCAAGAATGGGGGTCGATGCCGTAATCGTCAAGCCTTTCAGAACCGAGACGCTGATTGAGCAATGCCGAACCCTGCTGGACAACAGGAAAATCCTGAGGGAAAAATATGCGCTCGCGCCTCAGACGGTGCAGTCCAGCCAGCACGAGCGCAAGGACTACTATTTTCTGAACGCCGCAATCGGAGCGGTCGAGCGCAATCTGTATTCGGCCGAGCTGAACGTCACGGTACTGTGCCAGGAACTGCACATAAGCAAGACGGCTCTCAACACGAGGCTGAAAAGCATAACCGGGCGCAGTCCGCGCGAGTTCATCGAGGACATTCGCCTTCGCCACGCCGCGCAAATGCTGCTGGACAGCAACAAGCTGGTGTCCGAAATCGCCGACGAGCTCGGCTTCAGCTCATACCGCTATTTCATCAGCCGGTTCAAAAAGCATTTTGGAGTCACACCGTCCCAGTTCGACGCCGACGTGTTCGAGAAGGTGAGATAGGGGGATGAAACGAAAAAAGTCACAAACCGCTGATGGTTTGTGACTTATGGTGGTGGAGATAGACGGATTCGAACCGACGACCCTCTGCTTGCAAAGCAGATGCTCTAGCCAACTGAGCTATACCCCCGTTTTTCGTTTCTTTTTGGCGTCTGCGGCGTCAGACTTCGCATCGTCGGGCGGTCATTACCATGAGGTAACTCCCTTCCTCCTCACTCGTCTTCCTTGCATCCATCCAAAAATAAACTT
>CAVBPI010000066.1:0-2255 GCA_963596955.1 bacterium
GGACTTAGATTCTCATTGTGAACGTGAGGTGGGTCGGTAGAGCGCGAAGCGGGGACATGAGTGTGCGAAAATACATAATAAATATAAAATCAATTGATTATGAAAAAGTTAATGTTTGTGATTATGTGCGTGGCCGCGCTGTGCAGCTGCGGAACTGGAAAGAAAGTTGATGCGTCAAAGGCGATTCTCGGAGACTGGGAAATCGTTGAGGCCGGCGGCAATGCCGTTGAGACGGGCTTTGACAAGGCGACCATTTCTTTCGATGAAAAAGGCGGCGTGAACGGCTGCACGAGCATCAACCGCTTCTTCGGAAGCTATAAGCTCAAAGGTGATGCTCTTGAATTTGGCAACATCGGGCTTACAAAGATGATGGGGCCTACTCCTGAGACAGAACGGGCAGTCGTAGATGGACTCAACACCGGAGTGAAAGTGAAGTTTGAGGATAACGACAATGCTGTCGTGCTTTCAAAGGACGGCACGGAGGTTCTGAAACTCAAGAGAGCTAAGGCGGAAGAGAACGGCGGAACGCCTGTCGAAAGTGCAGGGGAACCGGCCGCCACTAACCAGAAGGCTGTGGTGGTTGAATAATCAGAGTAATTGAGCAAAAAATATCTTCTAACCTTGAGTTTTTGTATGAAGAAACTTGGGACATTATTGATTCTTTTCGCGTTAAGCGCCAAGATGCTCTCTGCCCAGACACCGGACAGGGAGCATTTCGGCGTTTCTGTGTTTGCCCGCGGCGGTCATCTGATGGACGGAATGCGCATCTATGAAAACCTCATCGAGACGCACGATTTCGCTTCGGCCGGCGTCACGGTCGGGCTGAACACGCGCCCGGAGGACAACGACTGGTATGCCTGGGCTTATAACTTCCCTCATTACGGACTTGGCTTTTCCTACGCGAACATGAGCGGGTTGAAATGTCATCCGGAGTCGGCTTCGAGGCTCGGTGACGCCTACACTCTTTTCGGCTATGCGCACTTTGACTTCCTCAAGACCCGTCATTTCTCGTTCGGTCCCAATCTGGAACTCGGTACATCATTCATGACCCGCAAGTGGGACGCGGTGACGAACCCGAAGAATTACTATGTCGGCACCTCCGTGCTTATTATGGTCGGAGCCGGTCTTGAGGCAGCTTTTCACATCACTCCGAAATGGACGGCCGGTGCCAATGTCATGCTCACTCACCGCTCCAACGGAATGCTCCGCACGCCGAACTTCGGTCTGAACGAGCTTGCCGCCGGTGCGTTTGTCCGCTACGACCTGGCCGACAGGCACCTTGGACGCAGGGGCAAGGCTCCGGAACGCCCGGATTTCAAGAAATGGCTGTTTGGCATCTATTTTTCCGGCGGCGTGCACAGCTGTGACGCGGAGCGGGGAGTCTATCTTGACCATGTGCTCAAAGATGGCGAGGACAACCGCTGGGGCTCGTTCCGTCCATGGCTGCGCCTGAACATCGGAGGCACAGCAATGTACCGCTACCATCCGATTTTCGCGACAGGTGTCGGCCTCGATGTTTCCTACACGGAGAACTGGAAACGCCTTGGGGAATATTACGAACTCGTGCACGGAACGGCAACAAAAACCTGTCCGGTCTATGTCGGAGCCTATCTCCAGCAGTCGTTCTTCTACCGCAACGTCGAAGTCGGCATAGGCCTGGGAGTCTATCTTTTCAAAAGACTCGGCATTGAGGACTCGACCTGGAACTACCAGCGCGCCCTCATCCGCTGGCACCTCCCAAAAGCCGCCGACATCTTCCTCGGCTTCGCGATGCGCGCCCACCGCTTCGACCGCTCCGACACCCTCGAATTCTCCCTCGGCAAGCGTTTCTGACAGCCCTCGGCGGCTCGTTCAGTGCTGTATAGTTGTGCGCTAACTCAAAATTTCAGGCACTTATCGCACAACTATACCATTTATTATTGTGCGCTAACTCGTTTTTTGAACCGCTTACCGCAAAACAATAATGCCCCAATAACACTCGACGATTTGTTCAAGTCATTATAAAAAGTACGAGCTAAATTCACTTTAAGTGCTAAAAATACCGAGATGAAGTGAAATTATCTCGGACTTTTTGTAATTTCGCAGAAAATAATCGGGTATGCAGAAAATTATTGGAAGAGAAAATGAACTTGCGGAATTGAAACGATGTCTGGACTCGGACCGTTCGGAGTTTGTGATTGTCTATGGACGCCGTCGTGTCCGGAAGACTTTCCTTGTCGATACTTTTTTTCATGGACATTATGACTTATCGTTAG
>CAVBPI010000066.1:2265-8022 GCA_963596955.1 bacterium
CAATTTCTCGAAGGCTCTCAAGAAAGCCGCAAGGTTGCCGACTCAGCCGAAATTCTCGGATTGGTCAGATGCATTTGACGCGCTGGAGGAGTACCTTGAATCCATCGACGAGGCGCGGAAGAAAGTGGTGTTCATAGATGAAATGCCGTGGATTGATACTCCTAAGTCGGAGTTTGTGGAGGCTTTGGAGACTTTCTGGAATTCTTGGGGCTCCAGACGGAACGACATAATGTTTGTGGCAAGCGGCTCGGCGTCATCTTGGATGATGGACAAGCTTGTTGAGAATCCCGGCGGACTGCACGCGAGGATAACCAACAACATTTATGTGCGTCCGTTCACGTTAAGGGAGACCGAAGACTATCTGCGCAGTCGTCGGATAGGTTGGGACCGCTACCAGATACTGAAGCTCTATATGGTCTTTGGCGGAATCCCTTTCTATCTCAGTCTGCTCGACCCGGCAAAGACGATGATTGAGAACATCGACTGTCTTTTCTTCCGAAAAAACGGCGCGATGCGGATTGAGTTCGATGAACTTTACAATGCAATATTCAGCAATTCCGGCAAATATCTCGAAGTCACGGAAGCCTTGTATAAAAACAAGTCGGGACTGACATCGACGGAAATACGCAAGGCTACAGGGCTTGAGGGAAAGACTCTCGCGACAATTCTGAGAAACCTTGAGAGGTGTGATTTCATATTGTCATACACGCAGTTCGGAAACAAATCCCGTGGGACATTGTACCGGCTCATTGATTTTTACACCTTGTTCTATTTCAAGTTCATCAAATCATTCGACACGAAGGATGAGCAATGGTGGCAGCACAACTACAATTCCCGCTCCGTCGAGTCGTGGCAGGGAATCTCGTTTGAACTCGTCTGTCTCACCCATCTTAACCAGATAAGGCAGAGACTCGGAATTTCGGGAATATCGACAAGCGCCTCATCATGGAGATACAGAGCTTTGCCTGATGGGAAGGAACAGGAACGAGGAGCACAGATTGACCTTGTCATAGACCGCGGCGACCATGTCATAAATCTGTGCGAAATGAAGTTCTGCTCGACAAAATTCCCCATCACCGCCGACTATGAGCGGACGCTCAGGGACCGGATTCTGCTGTTCAAGGAAAAGACGGGAACGCCGAAGTCTCTCGCCTGCACATTCATAACGACTTTCGGTGTGGCAGACGGAGCACATCGCGGAATCGTTGACAGCGAGATAGTGACAGACGACCTTTTCGAGTAGTTTTATATTTTCTTAGACGATGGACGCTCGACGACTTGTTCAAGTCTTTGTAAAAAGTCCGGGATAATTTCACTTTAAGTGGTAAAAATACCGAGATAAAGTGAAATTATCCCGGTATTTTTGTTTTGTAAGGAATAAGGATTATGGCTTCAGGCAGCCGATGGGGATGACATAGACTCCGTCTTTTCTCCTGTAGGCATATTGTCCTACGGCGACAATGACTGCCATGAATGACGGAGCCGGCATTTTGCCTGTGTCGATGTTGGCTGAAAGCGCCAGCAGACTTGCGGCTCCCTCGTCTATTCTGTCTGTTCCGCCGAGCTTTATCTCCATAAGCGCATAACTCCCGTTTCGTTTGTGCAGAACTGCATCACATTCAAGGCCGTTGCTGTCTCTGTAATGGTATAAGTTCCCATCCAAGGCTTCTGCATAGACACGCAGGTCTCTGACGACAAGATCCTCAAAGAACAGTCCGAACGATTGAAGGTCATTGACAAGATCCTCCGGTCCTAATCCCAAGGCTGCCGTTCCAATGCTTGGGTCCACGAAATGTCTGGTGTCGCTTGTCCTTATCGCAGCTTTGCTTCGGATGTTGGGGTTCCATGCGATGAGATCCTCGATTACAAACAGTTTCTTGAAGGCATTGATGTAATCCGCTATGGTGTCTTCGTCCAATGTGTTCGTGTCATTTGACATCATATCCTTGCGGATTGTCGAAATCGGAACTTGTTGTGACAGATTCCTTGCGTATGAACGGAGGAGAAGCCTTGCACGTTCAGGGCTTCTCTTGACCTTGTCTATACGCTGTATGTCGCTGCTTGTCACAGAGTCAACATAATCAAATACCTGATCCAACGCCGTCTCTTTTGAGATCAACGTGGCCCATGGCCATCCTCCGCGGCAAGTAAGATAGGCAATGTCGTTCAATGTCATGGTATTCTCTCTGACATCAAACTCTTTGGCGTCAAACAAATCCTTTAAACTAACGGAACCGGAAGATTCCCCGGATTCATAAAGACTCATTGTGCGCATACGGATATGTCCGAACCGTCCTGTCCCGCTGTGGATTGTTTCATCAGTTTCAGGAAGAACTGAAGATCCGGTGAGGATGAATTGAGCCGGTTCCGCACGCCTGTCAACTTCGTTGCGTATGGAATCCCAAATAGGCGGCAGAGCCTGCCATTCATCGACGAGTCTTGGGCTTTCGCCTTCTAACAGTGTCTGTGGACTAAGTTCAATCAGTTGTCTGCTTCGTCTGAGAATTGTTGAATCTCCTAAGTCCAGAATGCTTTTTGCAATCTGTTTCGCGCTTGTTGTCTTGCCGCACCATTTGGGTCCTTCGATGAGTACAGCTCCTTTTCCCGAGACCTTTCGTTGTAACAGTTTATCTGAAACTCTCTGCTTGTATTCCGCCATATTGCCTTGTCTGTTTGAATGTGCAATATTAGCTAAATTATTCCTGATTACCAAATGTTTGAGTGTTTATTCGGTAATTTGTGGAAAATTTGTTCGGTAGATTGTGACGGTTTTGTTCGGTAAGTTGAGACTGATTTGTTCGGTGATTTGTGACCTATTCGTTCGGTAGTTTGGAGATTGCGGCGGCGATTTGGGGGATGGAGAGGCCGTCTGTTGAGATTGTGTGGCTGGCGGTCGCTTCGTAGATGGGTTCGCGCTGGGAGAGTAGGGCTGTGATGCGCCGGTGAAGCTGCTGTTTGGTGACTTCGGGGGAATTGTTGGGGGCAGTGAGCATCGGGCGGGTTGCGGATTCTTGTTCGAGGTGCGCGAGGAGTGTGGCGGGGGAGGCTTTCAGGTAGATGCAGAATGTGTGGGCGGAGACAAGTTCCGCGCACTCCGGCGTGGTGAGCGTGCCGCCGCCGAGGGCGAGAATCATATTGTTTTCGTAGCCTGGCTCAGAGGCGGTTGCTTGAGACAGAATCGCCTTCAGCGCATCCAGTTCCATCTTCCGGAACGCCGGTTCTCCCTCGCTTTCAAAAATGTCCCGGATGCTTCGTCCCTCGCGGCTTTCGATGTATTCGTCCAGATCGACGAAAGGCAGCGAAAGCAGCCCCGACAGTTCCCTGCCGACGCTGCTCTTTCCGCATCCCATCATTCCTGTTAATGTTATTATCATTTATTCTGTCTGTAGTGGTGTGGAAACGCCATTTTGCTCATGAACATTGTCATCTCGAACGGAGTGAGATATCTTTATGCTCAAAGGTTCACGCTTAAAGGTTCACTTGCAAAGATTCACTCGACTTCACTTCGTTCCGCTCGGAATGACATTGAGTATCACGCGGGACTAGTGGGCCAATTTACAAACGGAATGGGTCAAAATAACGTCGGTTCATCATCCAAGTTGAGGTCCAGCGGCTCGTCCGGGGTCACCTGCACGACCGTCGTCTCGCTTGTCGCGGTTTCCTGTGTAGCTGTTGCCGGAACTTCCGCTGGCTCGGCGGCTGTGTCGGCGCTTCCTTCCGCATCGTCCGTCTCCTCAACTTCGTCCTCCGGCTTCACAATCGGCTCGACGAAGCGGACTTTCTTCACGTCCATCGCGCTGACCTTCTTGCCCTTTGCCGTCAGACCCTTCTTCGCTATGAACTCCTCGGCATCGACCTTCTCGGGTTCGCGGTGCGCGTGCTTTCCGCCGAAGACAATCTCGAACTGCGGGTGCCTGTCCTCGCTCAGGGCAACGAGATAGGAACCCTTGCTGTCCGCGATGAACGGAACTGGGTTGTTGTCGCTCACGTCGAAGGAGAACCTCTTGACATAGAACGACTTCGCCGCCTTGTCGTAGTAGAGCGCGGTGAAAGTCTTTCCGACCTCATATTTCTCGATGAGGAGAAGCTCGCCCTGGTAGCGGCTGCTCAGGTCGAAGCCCGTCGTGTAGTAGGTTCCGTCCTTGAACACGGCGAGGATGTGGTCGCCGGTGTTGAACTGACCGAGATACTGGCCGCGCTCCTCGTCGTTGAGCTTCTGGATGTCGGCGTCGAACCAGATGTCCTTGCCGCCGATGGTCGATGCACCCTTGGACTTGAGCGCAATCTTCTGCACTGCGTTCTTCTTCGCGACGACATTTCCTCGGGAGCCTCGTCCCTTGATGTCGAGCTGCGAGAAGTCATATTCGTCGATGAGTTTCTTCAGCTTCGGCTTCGCCTTGAGATAGACCTTCACCGTCTCCGCCTCGCCGTTCGGATTGACCGTAAGCCACTGAATCACTGAACCCGGTGTGCCCTGCGTGATGTCATAGTCCTTGTCTCGGGTAATCGAAGTGAGCGCGAACCTCTTCGCGTAGCTGACCGGACCCTTGCCGTCGCGGTAAATCACATTGTAAATTGTCCGCTCGTCGCCTCGGTTGAACAGCCCAACATAGAGGAAATCCTGGCCGACATAGACCTTCTCCCCGACCTTCATCACCTTGTACTTGCCGTCCTTCATAATCACGACAAATTCGGACATATCCGAGCAGTCGCAGACAAACTCCGTGTTCTCGTCCTTCTTCAGCCCGATTCCCACGAATCCCTCGGCGCGGTTGGCATAGAGCTTCGCGTTGTTGTTCACGACCTTTGTCGCGGCGATGCTCTCGAAGCCGGTGATTTCCGTCTGCCTCGGCCAGTCCTTGCCGTATTTCTTCTTGAGGCCGCTGAACCACCTTATCGTGTATTCCGTCAGGTGTTCAAGATTGTTGCGGACCTCGTCCATCTCGTCCTCGATGCTCCGGATTTTCTCGTCAACCGCCTTCGTGTCGAACTTTGAAATCTTGCGCACAGGCTTCTCGACAAGCTTCAGGATGTCCTCCATGAGGATTTCGCGCTTGAGAAGGCTCTGATATTCCTTCATCTTCGCGAATACCTCCTTCAGCTGGATTTCCCATGTCTTCGCGTCGTCCTTTTCGAGAATCTTATAGACCCTCTGCTCGAAGAATATGCGTTCGAGGGAATTGTAGTGCCAGTCGCTTTCGAGTTCGCCGAGACGAATCTCAAGTTCCTGACGGAGAAGGTCCTTCGTGTGAAGAGTGTCGTAGCGCAGGACTTCATCGACCCCGAGGAACTGCGGCTTCTTGTCGATGATGACGCAAGTGTTCGGGGATATGGAGACCTCGCAGTCCGTGAATGCGTAGAGCGCGTCAATCGTCTTGTCCGGAGAGACGTCGTTCGGAAGATGAATCAATATTTCCGCCTTCTCGGTGGTGAGGTCCTCGATTTTGCGAATCTTTATCTTTCCCTTGTCCTTCGCCTTGAGAATAGAGTCAATCAGAAGGTGGGTCGTCTTTCCGTAGGGGATTTCGGTGACGGCGATGGTGTTCTTGTCGATTTTCTCGATTTTGGCACGCACCTTTATCACTCCGCCGCGCCGTCCGTTGTTGTAGCGCGAACAGTCCGCGTAGCCGCCGGTTGGGAAGTCCGGGAGAATCTCGAACGGCTTGTCCTCCAGAATGGCTATCGACGCATCAATCAGCTCGTTGAAGTTGTGCGGGAGAATCTTCGAGGCAAGGCCGGCGGCGATGCCCTCGGTGC
>CAVBPI010000066.1:8032-9851 GCA_963596955.1 bacterium
GGTTGCGGCCGTCGTAAGAGGTCATCCACGGGGTCGTCTTAGGATTGAACACAACCTCCTTGGCAAACTTGCTCAGACGCGCCTCGATGTATCGCGGAGCGGCATTGGCGTCGCCCGTGATGATGCTTCCCCAGTTTCCCTGACAGTCAATCAGCAGCCCCTTCTGACCGAGCTGCACGAGGGCGCCCCCGATTGAGGCGTCGCCGTGCGGATGGTACTGCATGGCCTGTCCGATGATGTTGGCGACCTTGGTGTAGGCCCCGTCGTCAATCTTGTACATCGCGTGGAGCACACGCCTCTGCACAGGCTTCAGCCCATCGACGATGTGCGGCACTGCCCTGTAGAGGATGGTGTAGGACGCATAGTCCAGATACCAGTCCTTGAACATTCCGGACAGTTTGAAATGCCGGCTGTCCTCCCCGAGAAGCTTGTCAAACCTCCCGGAGGCCTCCCCGTCGGGAACCTCGGCGTCGTCACCATCCGGTTCCGCCGTGCCGTCATTCTCCGGAACGTCCTCATCATCCGAAGCCTCCGAAGCATCGGCGGACTCTTCGTCAGAAGAGGTCATGCCGTTCCCGGAATTGTCGTCAGATGAAGCCATGTCTCCGGACCCCCCATTTTCAAGTTCCTCGTTTTCCGGCCTTTCCAAATCGTCCTTCTTGCTCATAGTCAGTACATTTTATTTACCATTCATAGCCGAACCTCTTCAGCTCCTTCTTGCTCTCCCTCCAGCCGTCATCGACCTTGACGAAGAGGTTGAGAAAGACCTTCTTCTGGAAGAAATCCTCCATGTCGATGCGCGCCTGAGTGCCTACCTTCTTCAGCATCGCGCCTCCCTTCCCGATGATGATTCCCTTCTGGGACTCCCTCATCACATAGATGACGGCGCTGATTTCATATCTCTCCTCACCCTCGTGGAACTGCTCCACGACGACCTCGCAGCTGTACGGAATCTCCTGGGAATAGTTCAGGAAAATCTTCTCCCGGATAATCTCCGACGCGAAGAAGCGCAGGTTCTTGTCCGTGAACACGTCCTTATCGTACCAGGGCGGAGCGACGGGCAGGGCGGCGACAATCGCGTCGTAGATGTTGTCGAGGTTGAACCTTTCCTGTGCCGACGCCGGGAATATGGTGGCCTTCGGAAGCCTTTCCTTCCACCACGCCATCAGTTCCAGCACCTTTTCCTGCGTGCTTATGTCTATCTTGTTGATGACCAGCACAATCGGGCATTCGAGCCTCTGGAGCTTCGCAATCCATTCCTCGTTCTTGTCCGGCTTCTCCACTGTGTCCGTCACATAGAGGATGATGTCCGCGTCGCCGATTGCCGTCTCCACGAAATTCATCATGCTCTCCTGCAGGCGGTAGTTCGGTTTCAGGATTCCGGGGGTGTCGGAATAGACAATCTGGTAGCCGTCCCCGTTCACTATTCCCATAATCCTGTGCCGCGTCGTCTGCGCCTTGGCCGTGACTATGGACAGCTTTTCGCCGACAAGGGCATTCATAAGAGTGGATTTGCCGACATTCGGATTACCGATGATGTTGACAAATCCAGCTCTGTGCCTTGTGGTCGCGTTATTCTTGTTCTCGCTCATGAGGGGCACGGCCTAAATGTATGCGCCCATCTTGAGGATATTGACCTCGCCCTCGGTGAGGTATCTCCAGTCGCCCCTCTTGAGGTTCTTCTTGGTGAGTCCCGCGAAATAGACCCTGTCAAGCGCCTTCACGTCGTAGCCGAGCGACTCGAAGATGCGGCGGACGATGCGGTTCTTGCCGGAGTGGATTTCGATTCCTATCTTGCGGTGGTCGTTCTCCTCGATGT
>CAVBPI010000067.1:0-9777 GCA_963596955.1 bacterium
GAGCTCGTTCTCGGGCTTCGCATATATCCCCAGTTCATCGTCCGTCAGTATTCGGACACGGAAAACGAGGCGGATTCGATTGTCCGTGAGGTCCGCGGCGACTTCGACTGCTGGGAAAAGGCATATTTCATCAATGTCTGCGAAAAGGGACGCCAGCTTGGGGTGTTCAACGAAACAATGCAGCCGAAGGTTTTTGCCGAGATGCTCTCCATGCTGCTCAAAAGCATCGAAACCCAGTATTTCGTCTCGAATGACCGCAGCGCGATACTCGCGACCTACAATGAAATGGTCGATTTTCTCATAAAGGACTACAGTCCGCGACATGAAAATAAAATATAAAAGGTATATGAAAACAAAGTCTATTTTCGCGACGTTCGCTTTGGCCGCGTCGCTCATGTCCCTCAGCTCATGTGAAAAGGAGGGAGTCAAGCTTTTTGACGGAAATTATTCGTTTAAGACCAGCGGAACGGTCACTATGCAGCGCACGCTGAAGGATTCGGGAAATGCTTCCGCGCAGGCGGTCGGAGACGACGACACGGACTTTCCTGACATAAACATCCCCGACATAGACCTGCCCGACATCAACTTCCCGAACGAGGGCGACGGAACGGTGGATGTGCAGCTGAGTTCCGAGTCCGGCCAGATGAACATCATCAAGACCGGCGACAACAGCGTGTGGGTGACCATGAACATCGTGGGCGGCGACGCTCTCACTTTCAATGCCACGGCGGAGGGCAAGACGCTTACTCTGGAGCCGGCAACGCGGATGATGAGCTTCCGTGACGGCACGAGGACTGTCAGCATCAAGGTCACCGTCTCCGGAACCGCCGAGAAGCACGATGACGTGGCGATTTTCAAACTTGAATACACCGGCAAGGGCGAGACGACGCTCTACGACTACGAGATAAAGGAGTCGGATGTCAAATGCGTCGCAAAGTTAAACGAGGACTAATCTTTCCGAACAGACGGATTTGTCACAGATGAGTAAGAACATGAATACTGTCAGAAGAATATCCATGGCCGCGGCGGTGCTGCTCGGCGCTGCGCTGCTGCCAGGCTGTAACAATGGAAAGCTGAATGTGAATTTCAGGAAACAGGCTCCCGGGAAGCCTCCGGTCAAGGTGAAGGTTGAGGCCGTCGGTTCCACGTCGTCCGCAACGACAAAGACTTACGTCGGCCGTGTCGAGGCGTCCAAGAGCGCGACCGTGCTTTCCCCGTTCCCGGCAAGCCTCGAAAAGATAGACGTGAAGCAGGGGCAGACTGTCCGTGCAAATCAGCAGGTGGCGAAGGTCTATTCCACCACCGTCGCCAACACCCTCAGCTCCGCCCGCGCCACGGAGCGTCAGGCTCAGGATGCCTACGACCGCCTTCAGGCCGTGAAGGACAACGGAAGCGTGCCCCCGGTGAAGCTCGTTGAGGTGGAGACGGCGCTCGCACGCGCCAAGGCGGCGCTTAGCTCCGCGCAGAAGGCCGCCTATGACTGCTCGGTGAAGGCTCCGTTTGCCGGAACCGTCAGCGAGGTCTATTGCGAGGAGGGCGAGGACATCGCCATAGCCCAGCCGATAGTCAAGATTGTCGATTTGAACTCATTGGAAATCAGCATATCCGTTCCGGAGACCGAAATTTCCTCATATGCCGTCGGCTCATACGCTGACGTCACGATAGCCGCCATTTCCGACACTCCAGTCCGCGCCCGTCTCGTGCGGAAGGGCGTTGATGCGTCCCTCGTGGCCCACAGCTACGACTGCCGCCTCGAATTGGAGGCTCCAATCAAGGAACTGATGCCCGGCATGATCTGCAAGGTCGTGTTCCGTTCCTCCGCTGAGGGCGAAATCCCGGTGATTCCGGCTTCGGTCATCCGCACGGACAAGGTCGGCCGCTATGTATGGACTGTCAGCGGCAGCAATGTCGTGGAGAAGAAATATGTCACCACAGGCGACTTTGCCGGCAAGGGAGTGAAGATTCTCTCCGGTCTTGAGGCCGGCGACCTCCTCATCGTCGAGGGCGCGGCCAAGGTCAGCACCGGAATGAAGGTGGAAACCATCACGGAGTAAGAAGAAGCTGTTTGAAATTTTTTGTTCAGTTATTTTGAAAACATCTTCTATATGGAACAGAAGAAAGGAATTGTGTCAAAGGTCGTCCGAGGGGCGATAGAGCACAAGAACATAGTCCTGCTGTTTCTCTTTCTGCTCATCGGCGGGGGCATCTTCGGCCTTCTGAACATGAAGAAGGACGAGTTCCCGACCTTTGAGATTAAGCAGGGACTCATCGCGGCAGTCTATCCCGGCGCCGATGTGCATCAGGTTGAGGAGGAGGTCGGAAAGCCTCTCGAAAAGCTCCTCTTCTCGATGAAGGAAATCAACAGGACGAACACCAAGGTCGTCAGCAAGGACGGCATCTGCTATGTCTATACCGACATCACCGTCTCCGCCGACAAGAAGAACGAGACATGGTCGAAGATTCGTCTCCAGCTGAACACCTTCAAGCAGACGCTGCCTCCGGGCGTTCTCGCGATTGTCGTCCTCGACGACTTCAGCGACCTCACCTCCGTCCTCATAGCCCTCGAATCCTCGGACAAGGGATATATTGAGATGAAGGAATATGCCGACGACCTCTCCGACCGTCTGCGCACCATCCCCGAACTCGCGAATGCGAAGATAATCGGAACGCAGAGCGAGGAGGTAGCCGTGAACGTCGATATGGACAGGCTCGCCGCCTACGGCATATCCCCGTCATCCCTGATGCTCGAATATCAGACGGCCGGTCTTCAGGCTCTCGGAGGCACGTTCACCACGGACTACACCACCTCGCCGGTGCATATCCAGAAGACCATCACCGACGAACAGGAACTTGCCGACAAGATAATCTGGTCATCCACCGACGGGCAGGCACTCCGTCTGAAGGACGTCGCCACCATCGAGCGGCGCATCAAGGACCCGAGCTCGCTCGTCACCTACAACGGCAACACCGCCATCATCCTCTCCATCGAGATGCGCCCCGACAACAACATCGTGGCGTTCGGCAAGGAGGTTGACCGCGTGCTCGCCGAGTTCATGGAGGACGCGCCCGACAGCCTGAAAGTCTCGCGCATCACCGACCAGCCCAAGGTCGTGGGCGACTCCGTTTGGTCGTTCCTGCGCGACCTGCTCATCTCAATGCTCGTGGTCATCTTCGTGATGCTCATGCTCTTCCCGATGCGCTCGGCGCTGATTGCCTCCTCCGGAGTTCCGGTCTGCACCGCCATAGCCATCGCCCTGATGTACTTCTTCGGCATCTGCCTGAACACCGTCTCGCTCGCCGCGCTCATCGTCGTGCTCGGAATGATTGTGGATGACTCCATCATCACCATGGACGGCTACATGGACCATCTCGGACGCGGTATGTCCCGTCTCGACGCGGCGACGGCCAGCGCACAGGAGCTCTTCTCGCCGATGTTCATGTCCACCTTCGCGATAAGCGCGATGTTCTTCCCGATGACCGGCATCATCACCGGTTACCTCGGAGACTTCGTCGCCACCTTCCCGTGGGTGATTGCCTTCTCGTTGATGACCTCGCTCGCCTACGCGGTGCTTGTCGTGCCTTCAATGGAGGTGAAGTTCATCGGCACGGTTCACAACGAGAACTCGAACAACATCATAACCAAGTTCCAGAACGTTCTGTTCAACGGGCTTCAGAAGGGCTACGACTTCATGCAGGACAAGTGCTTCAAGCACCCTGCACTCACGATATTCTCGGGAGTTGCCGCCATTGCCCTCGGCCTGCTGATGCTCTCGCACCTGAACTTCCAGCTGATGCCTATGGCCGCCCGTCCTGTCTTTGCCGTCGAGGTCTATCTCGACCCTACGGCAGGCCTTGACAAGACCACGGAGGTTGCCGACTCGCTCGCTTCGATGCTGAGAAAGGACAGCCGCGTCACCTCCGTCACCGAGTTCATCGGCACCGGCACGCCGCGCTTCCACTGCACCTATTCCCCGATTCTTCCGGGCAAGAACGTCGCGCAGCTCATCGTCAACACCAAGTCCAACCGCGCCACGGAGGAGTTCCTCAAGGAGTGCGAGGACCGCTACGAGCACTATTTCCCGGAGGCCATCATCCGCGTCAAGCAGATGGACTATCAGGGCGTTACCGCTCCAGTCGAGGTGGAGGTCTATGGCGAGGACTACGGGCAGATGCTTGCGGTCGCCGACTCGATAAAGGCCTACATGGCAGGTCTCGATATGCTCAAGTGGGTTCACTCCGACGCCGACTGGTTCACCCCGGCCGTCTCCCTCGAACTCGACCACGATGAGGCCATGCGCATGGGCGTGAACCGCACCCTGATGAACCTCTCGCTCGCAGGGGAGATGAACGGATTGCAGCTCACCTCGCTCCGTGAGGGCAACAACGTGATACCGGTGAACCTCTACTCCGACAACATCAACTCGCACTCCGCCTACGAGGACATCTCCAACGCCCTCGTCCCTACGGCCATGCCCGGCGTGATGGTGCCTGTCCGTCAGGTGGCCACGGTCACTCCGGAATGGGAACCGGCCTCGCTCACCCGCATCGACGGCAAGCCGGCCATAGTCGTTGGAGCCGACATGAAGTTCGGAAAGAGCCAGCCTACAGCCGTCAAGGCGATAAAGAGCTACCTCAAGACAGCCGACATCCCCGAGGGAGTCACAGTGGAGTTCGGCGGGCTTAACGGCGTGAACAGCCAGATGGGCCCCGAGATAGCCCTCTCGTTCATCGCCGCCGTGATGATTCTCTTCTTCTTCCTGCTCTTCCACTTCAAGAAGATTTCCCTCGCCGTCCTGACCCTCGTCTTGAGCACCCTCTGCCTCTTCGGCGCGTCGTTCGGCCTTTGGATTTTCGGTCTCGACTTCTCCCTCACCGCCGTCCTCGGCATGATTTCGCTCGTCGGCATCATAGTCCGCAACGGAATCCTGATGTTCGAGTACGCCGAGGAACTGCGCTTCGAACAGGGCATCCCTGTCAAAGAGGCGGCCGAACTCGCCGGAAAGCGCCGTATGCGCCCGATTTTCCTCACCTCATGTACCACGGCCCTCGGAGTGCTCCCGATGATAATCAGCGGTGACCTCCTCTGGATGCCGATGGGAGTCGTAATCTGCTTCGGCACAATGCTTTCCGTCATCCTCATCACCCTGATAATGCCCGTCTCCTACTGGCAGATTTTCCGTGGCGCCGACAAAAAATCACAGCCGATTTCCGCGGAAACCGAGCCAACGGAACCAGAGGTAATTGAAGCATAAAAATTTAGAAATATGATGAAATATACACATATACGTAACTTCGTGCACCTCGCAGCGGCTGTCGCCCTCTTCGCGACTCAGCTCTCTCCCGACGTCGCCGCGCAGTCCGCACTCTCTGAAAATAAAGAATCCTTCGCCTTGGAAAATGGAGAATCCGTCGCCTCTGACATTTCCGGCGAAGCCGGGGGGCGCTCGCTGACGCTCGCTGAATGCCGCGACATGGCCATGCAGAACAACGCCGCCCTCAACAACGCCGAACTCGACATCCGCGCCGCATGGCTCCGCAAGCAGGAAGCGCTCTCCGAATACTTCCCGCGCGTCTCCGCCACCGCATTCGGCTACTGGGCGATGAACCCGCTGCTCGAAATCGGCGTGACCGACATACTCGGAAACAACGACTTTGCGTGGAACATCCAGAACGAGCTTGAGTCCTACGGCTCCATGTACGGCATCAACACCAAGTACGAGACCTTCAAGCAGGGATATTCCGCATCCGTCATGGCCCTCCAGCCGGTCTATGCCGGCGGCCGCATCGTCACGGGCAACCGTCTCGCCTCCCTCGGCATAGAGGCCGCGCAACTTCAGCAGGGCATCCGCCACCGCCAGACGAAAGAGACCGTTGACAGCCTCTGGTGGCAGGTCGTCTCGCTCTCGGACAAGCTCGAAACCCTCGACTATCTCGACGGCACCCTCGACACGCTCTACTCCAGCCTCTCGGCGGCAATCGGCTCCGGCCTCGCCGCCGAGACCGACATCCTCCAGCTCGAACTCAGGCGCAATGAACTGACGGCGGCCCGCAAAAAGGCCACGAGCGGCATACGCCTCTCCAAGATGAACCTCTTCAACGCCATAGGCCAGCCCTACACCCTCTACCGCTCCAACGCCACCCCCGAGCGCCCCTTCATCGACCTCATCACGCTCGACCATGTCTCCGAACTGCCTTCCGCCCCGGACTCATACTGGCGCGACGAGGACGAGATTGTCGCCTCCATGCAGGAGACCCGTCTGCTCGACCTTCAGGTCAAGGCCAAGCAGCTGGAGAAGCGCATGGCCATAGGGGAGGCCCTCCCGCAGGTTGCGGTCGGTGCCTCCACCGGCTACTCCAACCTCTACAGGAAAGGCCGCTGCAACGCCATAGCCTTCGCCTCCGTCCAGGTCCCGCTGTCCGACTGGGGCAAGACCGCCCGCCGTGCCCAGCGCCTCGGCACCGAAATCGAGAAGGCCGAGAATGACCGCGCCTACCTCGACAGCCAGCTCCACCTCCTGGTGGGCAAGCTCTGGCTCGACCTCACCTCCGCCTACGACGCCTGGCAGCTCTCCGAAGAGGCCCTGGCCAACTCCCGCCGCCTCTACGAAGTCTCCCTCTCCAACTTCTCCGCCGGCCTGATTTCCCTCCAGGACCTCCTCCAGGCCGAAACCGCCTACCGCACCGACGCCTCCGCCCGCATCGACGCGCTCATCGCCTACCGCACCGCCGTCGTAGCTTATTGTGTGTAAAACATTTCCCGATTTCGTGCAATTTGTGACTAAAACATTTCCCGATTTCGTGCATTTTGTCGTCAAAACATTTTGCGATTTCGTGCAAATCGAATATATTTGCATTGTTTTACAGAGTGTTAGAGATTTAATATGGAGACGAGGGTATTCAGAAGAAAGATATATGACAGAATGCTGGACTGGAAGAAACGGTCTGCGGGCAAGACGGCTTTGTTGATCAAGGGTGCGCGGCGCATAGGAAAGTCAACTGTTGCAGAGGAATTTGCGCGCAATGAATATGGGTCTTTCATATCAATTGACTTTTCAATCGCCGGAGCTGAAATCGTAGAACTCTTTGACCATATCTCAGACCTTGACTTTTTCTTTCTCAGGCTTCAGTCGCTCACGGGGGTGAGTCTGGTGGAACGGAATTCGGTCGTGGTCTTTGACGAGGTTCAGCTTTGCCCCAAGGCCCGTCAGGCCATCAAGCATCTTGTGAAGGACGGACGTTATGACTATATAGAGACGGGTTCGCTGCTTTCCATAAAGAAAAATGTCAGGGATATTGTCATTCCGAGTGAAGAGACGCGGATTTCCATGTATCCGATGGATTTTGAGGAATTTCTATGGGCGGTCGGGAAAAAACAGGTCTATGACCTCATTGAATATTCATTCGCCCGTCTGCGTCCGTTGGGTGATGATGTGAACCGGGCTGTCATGCGCGATTTCAGACTGTATATGCTCATCGGAGGAATGCCTCAGGCGGTTGATGCCTATCTGACCCATAATGACTTTGCCGCGGCTGACGCTGTCAAGAGAGATATTCTTGAACTCTACTCTGATGATTTCCGCAAGATAGACCCGACCGGCAGGGCATCGGCCATCTTCAAGGCAATACCTTCAGAATTGTCGCGGAATACATCCGGCTATAAGGTGGGCAGTGTCGTTGAGAATGCCCGTCCGTCGCGGATGGGGGAACTGTTTTCCGATATGTCGGACTCAATGACGGTGAATTTTGCGAATCATGCGAATGACCCGAGTGTAGGCCTTGCCCTTCACGCCGACTATAACAACTTCAAAATGTATCTGGCCGATACGGGGCTCTTCGTCACCCTCGCCTTTATGGACAGGGAATATACCGAAAACGAAATATACCGAAAGCTTCTTTCCGACAAACTCTCCGCCGATTTGGGCTATGTCTATGAAAATGTCATCGCCCAGACATTGAAGAGTTCAGGGAACGAATTGTTCTACTGCACTTTCAAAGAGGCTGTTCCCGATTCTTCAGTCGTCCGTAGCTACGAAGTCGATTTCCTCCTGGCGAGGAAGGACAAGATTTGCCCGATAGAAGTAAAGTCTTCCGGCTATAATTCCCACAAGTCTCTTGACAAATTTCAGGAAAAATACCCCTCACGCATTCTGAAGAGGTACCTGCTCTACACCAAAGACTTGCGTAAGGACGGCGACATCGTCTGCCTTCCGGTCTATATGGCCGGCTTGCTGTGAGGCTTCGGCTATTTCAGAATATCCTGAATCTCGTCCCACGGGACGGTGACCTTGACTATGCCGATGGCGTAGGGACCGATTTCGTACTGGCCGTAGATGTAGGTGATGCCGGCCTTGCTGAGGATGAAGTTGCCGTTCGGGGTGATGTCGGTGACGAAGAGCATGTCGTAGCTGTCCTTGTCGAGCGAAGACTTGAGGTGCGTGCGGAGGGCGGTGCCGAGGCGTTCCTCGTAACCGAACGCGAAGATGTCGTCCTCGGTGACGGGCTCGCCGGTCTTCTTGTCGAAATTCAGGCCGAGAAGCGCCGAACCTCCGTGCGCTCCGCCTGTGTAGCTGTATTTTGTGACTGTGTAGGCAATGATTCCGTTGTACTCGCCTTCGCCGCGGCCTTCAATCGTGAAGTCCCACGTGAAGATGTCCCATTCGCCTTCCTCCCTATCCTCGGGGTCCGCCGCCACCTGGCCTACAAACTCAAGATTCGCCTCCCGGTAGTTCTTCAGGGTCTCCTCGGCGTATCCCTTCACGGCATCCTGCGGCGTCATTCCGCAGAAGACCTCGCCGAGAGCGTCGCCTATGATTCCGTCGCACACGGCCTTCCGAGCATCCTCCACGAGTCCTTCCTTCGGAAACTGGAGGCTGATGTCGAGCCTGAGCGAGTCCCGCCCGCCTTCCACGAGGGCATACCCCTTCTTCATCTCCACCTTTTCGTATCCTACCTCGTTCGTCCCGCAGCATCCGACGATGCCGAGAACCGTTGCGGCCGCAAGCGCAGCCGAAATCATATTCCTTTTCATGTCAAAAATGTTTGAGTTTCGCATATACCTTATTATATATGCATATTTTCCATGCCCCTCGCACACATCGTGCCCCGTCCCTTTCTCCGCGACAAAAAATCTTCCGCGACACAAATGTATCGGTTTATTGTTGATAATCAAAAAATTATTCGTATATTTGCAGCCCCAATTTTGGGGAGTTAAACATAAATAAAAGATTTATAATCATTTATGCCAACAATTCAACAGTTAGTTCGCAAAGGACGCGAGGTTATCGTCGAGAAGAGTAAATCTCGCGCGCTGGATGCTTGCCCTCAGAGGAGAGGCGTGTGTGTGCGTGTCTATACCACCACCCCTAAGAAACCTAACTCAGCAATGCGTAAGGTTGCCAGGGTTCGTCTTACAAACTCTAAAGAGGTCAACGCGTACATCCCTGGAGAAGGCCACAACCTGCAGGAGCACTCAATCGTGCTTGTCCGCGGCGGTCGTGTAAAGGACCTTCCTGGTGTACGTTACCACATCCTTAGGGGCGCTTTGGATACTGCCGGCGTCGAGGGAAGAACCCAGTCCCGCTCTCTCTACGGAGCCAAGAGGCCAAAGGCAGGTAAGAAGCCCGCTAAGAAGTAATTTTAATTCATTACCTTAATTTCCAACAAAACAATGAGAAAATCGAAGCCTAAGAAGAGGATTCTACTTCCAGATCCGAAGTTTCACGACGTGATGGTTACACGCTTCGTGAACAATCTTATGTTGCAGGGGAAGAAGAGTAT
>CAVBPI010000068.1:0-7355 GCA_963596955.1 bacterium
GAGATGGACGGAGGCGAACCCGGACCCGAATGCGAAGTATCCGCGCCTCGGAACGCTCTACACCGATGTGCGCAACAACCTCGAAACCAGTTCCTACTGGCTCCGCGACGGAAGCTTCATCCGCTTCAAGACCCTTGAGTTCGGCTACACCTTCCCATTCTGCCGTCTCTACTTCTCGGCCGACAACCTCGCCGTATGGAGCCCGTTCAAGCTCTGGGATCCGGAGCTCTCATGGAACTCGTTCCCTCTCCAGAGGACATTCAACATCGGTCTGCAGTTCCATTTCTAAATTTCTTTTGGAAGAGGAAGTGTACTGGAGGTACATGACCGATGAGAAAAGGAATATAGACCCAAAAGAATACACAAGATGAAGATGAAAAGAGTAATATATATTATATGTATGGTGCTGACGCTTGCGGGCGCGGCGTCATCCTGCGACTTCCTTGAGGTCGTGCCGCCAAAGACGATGGACATTCCGGACACCGTCAAGGACAAGAACAGGACAATCGGATTCCTCTACAGCTGCTACGAGGGAGTCACGGTAATCTATATGCAGAAGCTCGTCCGCAGCTTCATGAGTTCAACCGACGAGTTCGGGCTGCCGAACTCATGGGGCGTGATAAGCCAGCAGTACGCCTGGGGCATGGTGAACCCGGGGCAGATTTACAATTCGGTGTGGGACCAGTGCTACAAGTGCATCGGGCGCACCAACAACCTGCTACAGCTGCTCGACCAATACACTCCGGCCTACAGTTCGGAGGAGGACATAGCAAGGTGGAAGGCCGAGTGCCATTTCCTTCTCGGGTTCTACCATTTCATTCTGCTCGAAGCCTACGGTCCCGTGCCTGTCATCGACCATTTCTACCCTTCAAACACGACCAAGGAGCAGTTTCCGGGACGCTCGCACTTCGACTACTGCATTGACAGGGTCTGCCAGTGGTTCGACCAGGCCTGCGAGGAAGGACTTCCGGACTACATGGAGGACACCGCGGAGATAGGACGCGCCACTACGGCGGCTGCCAAAGCTCTGAAAGCACGCGCACTTCTCTACGCAGCGTCTCCTTTCTGGAACGGTGAGGCTCCGCTCGCTTTCAAGGAATGGAAGAACAAAAACTATGAGACGCCAGGCTACGGCAAGGAACTCATAAGCAACACCTATGACGCTCAGAAATGGGAAAAGGCCAAGGAAGCCTGCATCGAGGCAATCGACTGGGCGACGGTTCAGGGCAACCGTGCGCTCTATCTGCTCGACGATGCCGAAAGCCGTCGCAAGGCGGAGGGCGTTTCGCTGCCTGACATTCCGGGAGCATCGGATGACGTGAAAAGATATGCCAGCCTGATGCGCTACCTCGGATGCACGACGGAGACTGACGGGAACAAGGAAGTCATCTTCGGTTCGGCCTACCCGACATATTCCGTGAATGACAAGTATCTCGACTGGGAAAACACCGCCCTGCCTCATGCCGTGACAGTCTATAACGGAGCGCCGACGGGCGGCCGCTCGGGCATATCCCCGTTCCTCTACACCGTGGAACACTTCTACACCGCGAACGGCAAGCTCCCTAAGGACGACAAGACCTTCGCCGCGGAGTCCGACTGGTTCGCGTCCGCAGGTCTCACCCGTTCTGAAATCATCAATCTCAACGCCATGCGCGAGCCGCGCTTCTACGCCTGGATTGCGTTCGACGGAGCGGAATACGGCTCCAAGATTGCCAACGGAAAGCCGCTCATCGTGAACATGAGGGACAAGGACAAGCAGGGCTACAACCCGTCCAAGGACAACGACCTCAACATCACCGGCTACCTCAGCACCAAGTTCATTCTCCCGAACCTCACATGGAACGCCAGCAGCAACGGCACCAACAGCAAGACAGTGCCTTTCCCTGTGGTTCGCCTCGGTGAGCTCTATCTCGACCTCGCGGAGTGCTACGCCGCCCTCGGCGACACGGGCAACGCGCTCGACAACCTCAATGTCATCCGCAAAAGGGCAGGAATCCCGGAACTCGAAACGAGCGACATAAGTTCGTCGATGAGCCTCATGGAATGGGTACGCAACGAGAGATTCGTCGAGCTTTGGGGCGAGGGACACCGCTACTTCGACCTTCGCCGCTGGTGCCTCGCTCCGCAGTACCTCAAGGCCGGGGCACGCGAGGGACTGAACTTTACGGTCGTGAACCCGTCATTCGAGGAACTGAACCGGAGGACGAAGATTACAGCGCAGTCTTTCCAGTGGAACGACAGGATGTACCTGATTCCGATTGCCACGAACGAAGTCGATAGTAACCCCCAACTTATTCAGGCTCCACTGTACTAATAATGTCATTTCGAACGAAGTGAGAAATCTTTAACACCCAAAAGAGAAATCTTCAATCAAATATGAATCACATAAAAATAACAAAAGCCACGCTCCTTCTCCTCGGCGTCGCGCTTCTTGCGACGGCGGTCTCATGCGAGAAGAAGTTCTCCCCCGAAAACCTCGTGGGAGAGAGGTGGCACACGATTCTGAACATCAAGAACAACGGTGAGCAGACGGTCTCGGTGAAGGCACGCAACGAGGAGACCGTGTGGCCGCTGATTGTGATGAAAAACGGCAGCGAGAGAACTGCGGAAGGCGATGCGAGCCTGCGCGTGATGACCTCGGACGAGCTTGAGCTGCTGTTCCCGGACAACAACTACGAAATCATCGACGGCTCCGCCTACGAGTTCACCCCAGCTCTGCACTTCGCCTCGGACGAGTTCGGCAAGACAATCGACATCCGTCTCAAGTCTAAGGCCGTCCTCGGCGCCCTTGAAAGCGACTCAGAAAAGGCATTCGTCCTTCCTCTTGAACTCGTGAGCGCAGACGACTCCGTGAACGCGAACCGCAACTACGCCCTGCTCAGTTTTGTCGATGGAGCAAAGCCTCACGATGTCAGCGGCATAAGGGTTCTGAGTTCCGACCTTCCGGACAATGACTGGGGCATGTTCGGCATAGACCGGCTGTTCGACGGGAACAAGAGCACCGAATGGCGTTCCGGATTCGCGAATGTCAAAGCCTCACGCTGCTCGAAGTTCCCGGACGACCCGACGGCAATCTGGTGCAACATGGAAGACCACGACGTCGAGGACTATGAGTTTCAGTCCCAGTTCGTCGGCAAGAGCGGGACTTATGACATCCCGAATCTTCCATGGACTGTCGTAGCCGACCTTCAGTCATCCTTCCAGATTGTGGAGGTTCGGACAACGAGGTTCCTCAACACCGTCGAGAGCGGGGTTGATATGTCATGCTACCGGCAGAGGGTGAAGGACTATGAATATTGGGTCTCCGAGGACAACACCAGCTGGGAAAAGGTCGGCGAGGGAACGATGCCGGTCTATGGAGGCGAGACGTTCAGCATCGCGCCGGAACAGGACAAGGTCGTAATCGGACGCTACCTCAAGCTCGTCATAAAGACGCTCCATTGGCGCGAGAACACCGAGGAGGCCATGAAGGAGATGCACGGAGGCAAGGCCTACAATGAATACCACAGCGCAAGCTGGCTCTCTGGGAACGGCAACTGGAACACGGCGAGGGAAAACATCTTCAAGGACGCGGATTATGCTGCTTTGAAGAAGAGTTCAGCCGTTGACCTCGGTCCGGTGATTCTCAACGAGATAGAGGTCACGGTAAGGGATGTGGACTGATGGGCATGACTTGAATGTGTCTCAAAAAAATAAATCTTGATGATATGAAACTGAAAACAATATATATTTTGATGGCACTCGCTCTGCCTGCCGTCGTTTCCTGCAAGAAGGAGGCGGAGGTCAGTGCGGCATCCGACGCAAAGGTGGGCTTCACAGCGGAAGCCGGTGTGTTCAAGGGCGGGGAGACGGTGACGGTTCTCTCCGAAGGACTTCAGGCCGACATGAATGCAGTGCAGTTCAAGCTCTCCGATGAAGGAGCGCTTGCCCAGACGGACGGTGAGGAATTCCGTTTCAACGGAACAAATGGAGCTTCCTTCCGAGCGTGGTTCCCTTCTGAGGCGAAGCACGCCGACGGCAAGGTCGAGTTCAGCGCGGCAGCTGACCAGAGCACGGAGGCTGGGCTCAGAGGCAGCGACTTCATGACCGCCAGTGCCGACATTGCAAAGGCAACTGCACAGCCTGTAAAACTCACCTTCAGCCACAGGATGGCAAAGATGAAGGTCGTCCTCGACGGATTTGACGCGGCTTCCGTAAGGCTCCGAGGGGCAAGACTCCCGATTCTCTGGGAATGCAGGACTAACAAGCTGATTGCAAAAGACGACGCGGAGGCGGTGCCGGTGATGCTGAACAGGCAGGAAGAGGGCGTTTTCCTCGCTATGCTTCCGGCACAGACACTTGATGTGACGGCTTCGGAGAAAAATCCGTTCATCACGGTGACGACGGAGGGCGGACGCACTTTCACATGGGCTCCGGAATCGGCGCTGCGCCTCTCGGAGGGAAAGTCTATAGTCGTCACTCTCACCAAGGCCATAACCGGCACTGAACTGGTCGCAGTTTCGGTGGAAATGGAGGCAGCATGGGGAGACGAATACATCGACGCGACGGCTTCGCTTGAGGAGGTTGTCGGGGAGGAACGCAAGCTTGACGGCAAGTCACTCGGATTCACCGCAGAGTCAGACATTCCGAACAATCCTTGGGCAGGCAATCTTGCGAATCTTTTCGACGGGAATTATGCATCATATTGGTATTCAAACTGGATTACGGCGACAGGATGCGTAACTGACGAAAACACGACGCGCGTTTTGCTTCCTAAACCTTTCGACATCAGCCACATAGACTGCACGGAGAAAGACCATGTCTATGAGGATTTCACTTTCGAGAATTTCTTTTCTCTCAGCGCGGCGGGCGAAAAAAAGGATGCGGTATATCTTCCGTGGACCGTCATTGTCGATATGAAGTCTGTCTATAATGTCACGAAAGTCGCCACCACTGTCTGCGACGACTTCATCAACACGAAGAAAAGCGGGCATCGCTCACTGTTCCAGAGGATTAAGGACTACGCATATTATGTCTCAAACGACAAGACGAACTGGACTCTCGTGGCGGAAGGGACGATGCCTGTCTATGGAGAATCGACATACACCGTCACGGCAGACCCGAAAAGACGCCACGCCGGACGCTACCTCAAGTTCGAGATAAAAAGTATGCACTGGAGGGAAAAGATGGCCGAAGGTGCGACCGAGGACGACTATCATGCAGCGAAGAAATGCTCCGCAACGACCATGGGACCGGTCATTCTCGGTGAGATTGAAGTCTGGTGCAAATAAATGGGACTGGTGAAAAAATAAGTCTCTTGAAAAATAAGAGGAGGAAACAATATGAATATGAACATAAAGACATACTCGGCGCTCGCTCTGTCCGCGGTGCTCATTGCTGCCGGATGCAGCCGGGAAGCGGTTTCAAAGGACGGCATTGAGGTAAGTCTCGCCGTGGAGGAACAGGTGACAAAGACCGTCACTGATTTCGGAACGGGCGTCACGAGATTCACGGAAGGAGATGCCGTTTCCGTCTGGTCGGCGGGACTCGCCCCTGACATGAACGGGGTGCTTTTCGCCGTGGGAGCGGATGGAGCGCTGGTGCAGGACGGCACGGACAAGACAAAGTACAAATACTGCGGTGACGAGGGAGGCTCGTTCATTGCCTGCTCCCCGGTTTCCGGGAAAGACAACGGCACGACGGTCGCTTTCAGCGTGCCTTCAGACCAGAGTTCGGAGCCGAAGTTCACCGCAGCTGACTTCATGACCGGAAAGGCCTCCGTCGAGGCGGCTCAGTCGGCGCCGGTGGCAATAAAGTTCGCGCACAGGGCGGCACTCATTAAGGTCACGGCGGCAAAACTGGCGGAAGAATACGGAAGCGTGGCGGAGACTGCGACACTCAGCGGAGTGCTCACGTCACTCGAATGGGACAGGGCTACGGACAAGGTCGTCACGGTGACTGATGCCGAGACCGGCACCGTCGCCATGTGGAAGGCGGCGGAGGGACTTTTCGTCGCGGTCGTCCCGGCACAGGAAATTGCCGCGGGCAAGATATTCCTCACCATAGGAACCGACGACGGAAGGACTTTCAACTACAAGCCGGCAGCCCCTATTTCACTCAAGGAGGGCGGCGTCTTCGGGCTTGAGTTCTGAAGCGGCTGCGGCCATACGACTATAAACTGAATTTGAATCATATAGTTTACACTGAATAAAATGAAACTTATACTAAAATGCGCCCTCATGCTGGCGCTCACCATTTCAGCGTCGGCCTGCGACAAGAGCAGCCCGCTCGACAAGTACAGGGATCCGAAGTGGCACGAGATTACGGACGACGACAAGCCTGACACTCCCCTCCCCGACAAGCCCACGGTGGTGGTGAAGGACAAGAAGCTCTATGTGAACGGAGAGGAATTCTTCGTCAAGGGCGCGGCCACCAACGGCGGGAACAACAAGGGAGACGGCACCAACGCATTCTTCGACACGGCCCGCGAGCGCGGGGCAAATGTGGTGAGGACATATTCCCAGATTAACATGAGCGTCCTCGACGACCTCGCCCGCAAGGGAATGTACATCAACATGGGACTCGTCATCGGCAAGGAATCCGAGGGCTTCGACTACAACGACGACGCGGCGAGGAAGAAGCAGATAAACACCCTCAAGGGCGTGGTTGACAAGTACAAGGACCACCCGGCAATACTCATGTGGTGCATAGGAAACGAGGTGGAATCCACTACGAAGGCCGACGGAACGAGCTTCAAGCTCAATGTGAACGTGTGGAAGGACATCAACGAAATCGGGGAATACATCAAGAAAGTCGATGGGCGTCCGGTTACTCTGGCGATTATGGGGATATGGTCCGGACTCACCGAGAGCCTGAAGAAATATATCCCTTCACTCGACATTCTATGTGTCAACAACTATGAGGGTTCGGTGGAAAAGCTCAACTCGAACTATCAGGCAGCGGGATTTGACTATCCGTACATTCTTTCGGAGTTCGGAATCCGCGGTACATGGGACGCGCTGACCCCTCACACGGACTGGTTCACGAAATCCGCGAACGGAGGCCTCATCGAGCCGAGCGGAAACGAGAAGGCTGCGGCCTACAAGAAGATTTACACGGACTGCGTGAGCGCCTGCGCGGACAAGGGCTGCATAGGCTCGTTCGTGTTCCTCTGGGGCTGGCAGACTCACGGGGACGTGCTCAACTGGTACGCGATGTATGACCAGTTTGAGGCGTCGGCGCTTCCGACCGTGGATGCGATGGAGGAGATGTGGACCGGCAAGGCTCCCGAGAACTCAGCTCCGGTGATTGAATCCAGGGAGGACGGAAAGACCGGAGGCAAGATTTACATCGACGGCAAGACGTCCGACCAGAAC
>CAVBPI010000068.1:7431-9774 GCA_963596955.1 bacterium
GCTCGCCCACGGCAGCCAGCACATCGCGTCCGTCGATGCGAGCGACCCGGACGGCGACGAGCTGACCTACGACTGGAAGATTATCACGGACGTGCGGCTGGATGTCGGCAAGTCGATGTCGCCGATTGCGGGACTGTTCACGGGCAAGATGGGGCCTCAGGTCAATTTCAAGGCGCCGACTGCGGCGGGCTATTACAGGCTGATTGTCTATGTGCGCGACAAATCTCATGGAACCGCAACTTGTGCAGTAATTCCATTTAAAGTAAACTGAAAATGAAAAAAACATTTTATATAATTATGTTGCTGCCGCTGCTCGCGGCGTGCGGAACCGCAAAAGACGGCTACAAGCTGGTCTGGAGCGACGAATTCAACACCGACGGGCCGGTCGATACGACATCGTGGAACTTCGCTTCGGGCTTCCACTACAACTTCGAGGACCAGTGGTACCAAAAGGACAACGCATGGTGCGAGGACGGCTGCCTCATCATCGAGGCGCGCAAGGAGCGGTTCCCGAGTCCGCAGTACAACCCGGAAAGCAATTTCTGGGGCGACAAGAGGGAGTTCGTTGAATACACCTCATCGCGCGTCAACACCGCCACAAAACGCGAATTCCTCTACGGACGCTTCGAGATGCGGGCGAGGATTCCGGTGGCGAAGGGCGCGTGGCCGGCATTCTGGACCCTCGGAACGGGATGCGAGTACGGCGGGATGCCTTGGCCGCAGAGCGGTGAGATTGACATAATGGAGTACTACCCCGTGAACGGCGAACCGCAGATTCTCGGCAATGTTGCGAGCGGCGCTCCGGGAACGAGCAAGGCCTACTGGCAGGCCAAGAAAGTTCCGTTCAGCCACTTTCTCGAAAAGGATCCTGACTGGGCAAGTAAGTTCCACGTCTGGAGAATGGACTGGGACAGGGACTGGATTCGGCTCTACCTCGACGACGAGTTCATCAACGAGGTCGCAATCGAGCAGATGTGGAACACCGGCAGCTGGTCCAGCTACAACCCGCACCGCCACCCTCACTACATCCTCCTCAACCTCGCCATCGGCGGCACGGGCGGCGGTCCGATTGACGATTCGGCCTTCCCGATGAGGTACGAGATTGATTATGTCAGAGTTTATCAGAAATAAAGTCTTTGAGTGCCTTTTTGGTCTATATCCGTTTTCTCATCGGTCACATACGCCCGGTATGCTCCCTCTTCAAAAACGAATCTATCCTCAAGAATACATCTCAAAGCCTACAAGTATTTCATCACTAATGCTTTATCTAAAATAATTAACAACTAAAAAATGAAAACGAACAACACTTATTATGCCCCCCCCACTTTGAAAAAGGTGGAGTTCGCGGCTGAAAACGGATTCGCGGCAAGCGAGACCACAAACGCAAATGCAAAGACAATCTCCGACTGGGAGGATGGAAACGACGACTGGTTCCACGCAAACTAAACATTAACCAAGCAAACACACGGAAAATGAAAAAGACATTTTACATAGCGTCAGCCTTCGCTGCCCTGCTGGCAGTAGGCTGCAACAAATCTGAACAGCCTGCGGGCACTCCTGAAACGCCGGCGGAGGAAAGTGGCATCGTACTTTACGCACAGGACATCAACGCCATAGACAGCAAGACGACGACCACGGAAGAGATTGGGAAATTTGTAGTGAACTGGGCTACCGGAGACCAGTTGGCGGTTTATGCCGTTCCTACAGGATTCACAGCGGCTTCATCAAATGATTCTGATGCGACAAAAGAGTGGCAGACCAATTACCCGGTATGTTTCACAACTAACGGAAGCACCGCTGAGAACGGATTAAGAAAGTTCGTTTTGTATGAAACAGACGAAACAAAACTTGCGAAGTTTAATGAAAACTACGAAGCGGGAAACCTCGACTGGTACGCGATTTATCCTTACACAATGGGCACACCGTCACACTCAGGGAAGGGAATGGTCGGCTTCGGCTATACAGAGAACGGCAATCCCATTGCTGTTCAGAACGGGAATGACAATATGGAGCATCTAAGTAAGACTGACGCGCTTTTTGGTAAAGTCACAAACACAAAAACTCCGGAAATTCAGATGTCGCACATCGGCACACTGATGGAGTTTACAGTTTGCAACAAGACAGAGGAACCGTTCAGTGTCAAATCAATCACTATTGAGACACCAACGGGAACTGTAATCGCAGGACAGTTCCGTCTTCACATGACAGAAGAGCCATTTTTTGTAACCAGCGATGTCAGGAATCCGACTAACACCTGCGCCCTTACCATATCTGACGGTGAGCCTCTTGCAAAAGATGCAAGTGCTAAATTCTATCAGATTCTCGCGCCATTCCATATTGAAG
>CAVBPI010000069.1:0-9711 GCA_963596955.1 bacterium
AAGCGGATGAGCTGCTGGCGGCGGTGTCCCTCCTGACAGAACTCCCATGCGTACTCTAAAAGGAAGCGGTCGTCGTCAAGCTGCTCAACGGTCACTTTCTTGTCCTCCGTAAACTCGGCAAAGGCACGCTTGCGCACGCTGTTTATAAGGTCGCAGCATTCCTGCGTCGCAACGCCTCCGTTTTTCCAATACAGGGCCTCGGCCTTCATGAAAAGCACATCCGCATAACGGAAGAGCACGAAGTCGTTGCCCATACGGTCAAGCGCACCGACCCTAATCTCATACTTCTGCATCCTCACGCCCGGGCCCTCGCCTGTTGTGGAGAGCGCATCGCCGGCGAAGAGTGGAATTTCCTTGGTGTGGCAGAGCAGTTTGCCCTTGTCGCGCGAATCCCACGGGTCGCAGTAAAGCTCAGACCCGACCTTTCCGGTGTATGCCCCGGTGTTGTCGTAGAGTTGTCCCTCGAACCACGACTTTTCATAGCGGAGGTCGTCCGGGTCGTAGCTCATGGCAAACTCCGGAGTCGCGCAGCATCCGCCCCAGAAGTTCGTGACGGTGTTGTGGTGATAGCGGTACTTACTGTGCATCGTCCACATATGAAGCCTGAAAGGCGCTTCGGCGTCATAGACCTCATCATTGCAGACTGCCATCACTATTTCGTTCGAGCCCCGATTATCCGTGACGAACGGAGACTTATAGTCCGCCTCAAGCGAATATTTCCCGGAAGATATGATTTCATCACATAACTCCACGCCCCTTTCCCACGCATCGCCCTCGACGCTCACGCCCCACGACGCTGCGTTCAGGAAGCATTTTGCCAGCAGACAGGAAGCGGCAGATTTGTCCCAGCGCCCGTATTCCTTTTCCTTGAGATGAGGTATGCACTCCTCAAGCTCGCCCACGACGAAATCGAAGACATCCTGCCTCGGCGAGGTCTCCGGAAGATAGTCCGCAGGCACGTCATAGCGCGTCTGAATCGGAACGTTTCCGTACATATCGCAGAGTACATAGTACCAGAACGCCCTCGCCACGCGGATTTCCGCCATCATGTCATCGACCGACTCCATCTCCTTGTCCGAGAACTCGTAGAGCAGGCGGTTGCAGTTGTTGATGCAACTGTAGGCGTTCCTCCAGTTGTTCAGAACGTGGGAGTCGGTCCATTTCCACTTGTGCTGGTTCAGGCGGTAGTATCGCCCGGCGTCGTACCACACCCCTCCCCTCTTGGGAGTCACCCAGCAGTCACTCACTTCCTCATTCGTGTAGAGCCAGCAGCCCCTCTTGTGCACGTTTTTGCCGGCGTAGAGCAGCCTCAGGTCCGAGTAGAGCTTGCCGATTGCGGCGGGAACGTCGGATTCCGAGAAATTCGAGTAATAATCATCTTCCGTCATCCGGGAATATACGATTTCGTCGAGGCTGCACGACGACACTACCGACGACAGGGCCGATGCGACGAATATCATGAATATGAGAATATTTCTTTTCATACGAATATGTATATGTCTATATATCACTGAATTTCCTTAAAATCCGAGTTTCACGCCGAATGTGAATGTGCGTGTCGTGGGATATGACGAGAGATAGTCGATGCCCGGAGAAAGGCCGAGGAAACTGACTTCAGGGTCTATGCCCTTGTACTTCGTGAACGTGCAGAGATTACGCCCGGCGAGATAGAGGCGGAGGGTCTTCACGGGACAGCGTCTTCTGAACTTGAAGTTATATCCGAAGGTCAGGTTGTCGAACTTCACGAAATCGCCGTCCTCGACATAGTAGCTCACATACGCCGGGGTTGTCGTGGCCTTTATGCCGTATTCGCCGCCGTAGGGCTTTTCGAGGATTGAGACCGGGTAGTTGTACTGCTGGCCGCGCTGCCATGTTTCCCAAATCATGCGATACTGGTTCAGAATCTGATAGATGAACGCCCCGCGGAACGAAATCGAGAGGTCGAGGCCACGGTATGCCATCGTGAGGGAGAGCGCGGCGTTCAGCTTAGGGATTCCGTTGCCGATGACCTGCCTTTCGTCGCCTTCGAGAATCCACTCCCCGCTCTCGGCGATTCCTATGCTCTTCCTTCCGTAGAAGTCGCCTATCTCGCCGCCCTCGCGGACGATGTGGGTGGCCTGCTGAATCGGCGCTCCGGTGGAGCCTACAACCATATAGTCACGCTGGTAGTGGTCATTGGAGAGGCTGAGGAGTTTGTTGCGGTTGTACGACACATTTCCAGAGAGGTTGAGCGTGAAATTACGGGTCTTGACAGGCTGGCCGGAGAGCATCAGTTCCACGCCCCGGTTTGAGATTGAGCCGACATTGGCGTAAATCGTGGATGCGAGGTTCGGCGGCATAGGGACGCTGTAGCTGTAGAGCAGGTCCTTCGTGTTGCGCATATACAAATCCAAGGTGCCGCTGAAACGCGCCCCGAACATTGAGAAGTCGAGTCCTATGTTTCCCTCGTGCTTCTCCTCCCACTTGAGGTCGGGGTTGGCGACGGCGGACGGGGATATGGTCCAGACATACTTGTCGTCCATATAGACAGGGTCGGAATACTCGAAGGTCATGCGGGAAAGATAGGGCGAGGACGGCTCCACGCCGGTCACTCCGTAGCTGAGCCTCAGCTTCAGCTCGTCGAGCCAGTCCTTCGCGCCGCGCATGAACCGCTCCCCGGAGATGCGCCACGCCCCGGAAACGGACCAGAAGGCTCCCCAGCGGTGGTTCGGGCCGAACTTTGAGGACCCGTCGCCGCGCAGGGAGAGGGCGAGGAGGTAGCGGTCATCGTAGCCGTAGTTCACGCGGGAGAAGAACGACATGAGGCTGTTCATAGAGCGCTCGGAGCTCATCGTCGCGTTGCCCTCCTTGAGGGCGAGTCCGAGTCCCATGTTGTTGTACTCGAACTTGTCGGTCGGGAAGTCGTAGTTGTAGCCCTTGAATGTCTGGGAATCGTGGCTGAACCAGCTGTAGCCGGCGACGGCCGTAATGTCGTGCCTGCCGAAACGCTCGCTGTACTGGGCAAAGGCCTGAAGGTCATAGGTGAGGCGCATGACCGTGTTCCTCCATGCCTGTCCGGAACTGCGGCTCTCGTCGTAGCGCCCCGTCGCGTATGTCCCGTTAAAGTTGTAGAGCAGCTTCATTCCACCGACGGCGTTGAATGTGAGGCTCTTGAGAGGGGCATAGACAATCCTGCCGGTTCCGGAGACCTCGTTCCTGTTGATGTCCTCGCGGTACTCGTTTATCGCCTTGGCCGGGTTCGAGACATTGGCGAATATGGAGTATGCGCCAGTCGCCTCGTTATAAATCGGATAGGTAGGGTTTGCCGTCAGGGCACCGATGTATGCCTCCTTCTCCGCGACCTTGTGCCCCTTCGTCCACGCGTTGCTCAGGTTGGCGCGCACGCGGAGCTTTCCCTTGAAGAATGAGTGGTTGGTTCCGACGGAGAAGTTGAGCTTGTCGCGGTCGGAGCCTCGGATTATGCCCTGAAGACTGCTGTAGGCGATGTTGGCGTAGTAGCGTCCTCCCGGCTTGCCTCCGTTGAAGGAGAGGTTGTGATAGTGGCTGACGGCAGGGCGGAAGACCTGGGCATACCAGTCGGTGTCCGCGCCGTTGTTGAGCGGAATGAACTCGCCTCCGGTGATTTCCTCAAGATTCCTGTATTCGGAGGAGCTGAACAGCCTTATCTTATTGGAGATGTTGTCCAAGGCCATGTAGCCGTGATAGAGAATGGTCGATGCCTCTCCCGTGTCGCGCTTTGTGGTGATGAGTATGACTCCGTTGTTGCCCTGCGTCCCGTAAATCGCGGCGGCCGCGCCGTCCTTGAGCACATCGACGGAAAGGATGTCGTCCGGGGTCACGTTATCGAGGCTTCCGCTGACGACCCCGTCAATCACGATGAGCGGGGACTGGTCGGCCATGAGTGTCGAGACTCCGCGCAGCATCATCTGCGGGTCTTCCCCGTTCGGGTCACCGGATGGCACTGCGACGGAAAGTCCGGCAACCTTGCCCTGAAGCATCTGCAAGGGCGAAAGCACCGAGCCCTGCACGAGTTCATCGCTGCGAACGCTCGCCACGGAGTTGGCAAGGGTTCCGCGGCGGATGGTGCCGTAGCCTATGACCACGGTTCCGTCAATCATGAGGTTTTCCTCCTTCATCACGACCCTCGCGAGGGCTTTCCTGTCCGAGGCCGGGATTTCCACGGAGACCCAGCCGAGGCAGGAGAACTGAAGCGTCGCCTCGTCCGAACCCGGACGGAGCCTGAACTTTCCCTCGGAGTCGGTGAGCGTCCCGTTTGAAGTGCCTGTCTCAACGACGGCCACGCCCTCCAGAGGAAGTCCGTTTCCGTCAATGACGGTTCCGTTTGCCACGGCATTTCTCTTTTCGGAGCCGTCTTTCCCGGCGGGAGTCTGAGCCGCGGCATTCCATTGAAAGCCTGACAGAAGCATCAGGCAGAGCAGGGCTGTGATTTTTCCAAGTGTCTTTTTCATCATAGTCGTGTCATCAAATATGCAGCAATCTTTCACATTTCATAGCGGTTGCAAATTTACCATCGTCCGCCTTTCCAAAAATGGACAATCCCGTCAATTTTTTGGACTTTCATTTTCCGGACCGGCTTCCGTGGTGTTTTCATTGCTAATTTCAGTGCCGGTTTCAGTGTTGGTTTCAGTGCCAGTTTCCTTGTCGGTTTTCGCGCAATTCTGCTGCCGCCACTGCTTAGGGGACATCCCGAACAATTTCCGGAAGGCGCGGGAGAAATAGTACGGGTCGGAAAAGCCGCAATCGTATGCCACGGCGGAGACGAGCCTGTCCGAGTCGGCGAGAAGCCTCGCGGCGTATTTCAGGCGGACATTCTGGATGAACTCGTTGCCGGACTGCCCCGTGAGAGCCTTGAGCTTACGGTAGAGGGAGGCCTTGCTCATGCCAATCTGAAGGCAGAGCCTGTCAACATTGAACTCCGAGTCCGAGATGCTGTCCATCACGGCGGAGGAAATCCTGTTGAGAAGCTGCTCGTCCGCGTTCGAGGCGGGTATCTCCACCCTCGAAAGGTCAATCTCGAACTTGCGGTAGTTTTCCCTGTCGAGCCATGCGCCGACAATTATGTTCCTGACCATAAGCTCCAAAAGCGAGAACGAGAACGGCTTGACAATCCACGAGTCCGCGCCGGAAAGGTAGCCCCGGCACTTCTGATCATACTCGGAGAGGACGGTCATGAGTATCACCTTGATATGGCTCGTGTCTATGCTGTTCTTTATGCTCCGGCACAGGTCGTAGCCCGACATTCCGTCCAGCATGACGTCGGAAATCACGATGTCAATCCGCCTCTCGCGCACGAGTCTCGACGCCGCCTCGCCGCTGTCCGCTCCGATGACCGTGTATTTCCTTGAAAAGTAATCGACGAGCAGGTCCTTCATGGCGCTGTCGTCCTCGACAATCAGGATGACCGTCTCCGAGGCGAGCTTCAGGTACTCCCCATTGTCAAGGTCGGCCTCGGATGGCTGCTTCTCAAGAGAGCGCATACGGGCATCCCCGGCATATTCCCCGCTCACGGAAGCGTTCTCCACGCCCTGCGACGGAACTTCCCCTCGGCTTTCGGCGTGAAGCGGGAGCATGAAGCCGACCTCGGTCCATTTTCCGACCTCCGAGAATGCGAACACCCGCCCTCCGTGCAGCTCCACGAGAGACTTCACATGAGACAGGCCGACTCCGGTGGAGTACATATCGTAGGACTTGACCGTGAAGAAGCGGTCGAAGATGTGCGGAAGCTTGTCCGAAGGTATGCCCTCGCCGGTGTCCCGCACCGAAAGGCGCAGCTCCCCGTCCTCCCTCGCGGCCCTGATGCTGACCTCATCACCGGAGGAGCAGTGCTTGCAGGCATTGGAGAGCAGGTTGTCGAGAATCTTCTCAAACTTCTCCCGGTCAGCCTCCATCGCGAGAGAATCCGGAACCTCGACTGAAACCGTCATGCCCCTGTCCTCGAACTGCCATTCATAGCGGGTCACGACATTGGCGACGGCATCCCTCACGCAGAATGATGACAGGCTGAGCGTCGCCGACTGGAGTTCCCGGAAACCGAGCAGTTCGTTGATGAGAGCGAGCAGCTTGTCCGCGTTCTTCTTGATTATCCCGAAATACCTGTCCTTCTTCCCTTCCGGCACGTTCCCGTTCATAAACTGCTCCACCGGGCCGAGAATGAGCGAGAGCGGGGTCTTGAACTCATGGGATATGTTGTCGAAGAAACGGAACTTCATGTCCGCCATCTCCTTGTCCTTCTCCCTGTTCAGGCGCTCTATCTCCAGTTCGTGCCTATGCTTCGACGAGGTCAGGAACATAACGAAAAGCCACGCCGCCAGCGCAAGCAGCAGGAGCGTCAGACCCACTTTCGCGGCGGTGCTCTGCCACCACACCGGTCTTATCGTGATTTTCAGCGAGGAGACATTGTCCATAACCCTGCCCCCGGACACATTTGCGACGGAGAGGCAATAGCGTCCGGGCTTGAGTCCCATGAAATCGACCCTGTTGGAGGATTCAAGGACGTGCCAGTCATCATCCAGCCCCTGCATCCTGTAGGCGAATGTCTGCCCGTAGTCGTAGCCGAACATATTGTTGGAAAAGTCTATAGAGAATGTGTTCTGCCAATGTTCGAGTCTGAGGGCATCGAGTTCGTTGATGTCCGAAGGCAGCGGGCCGTCCGGTCCCATGTCCTGACGGACATTATTTATCCACAGGTCGTTGAACCTTATAGGACGGTTCATTTCCATCCTTATCTCATTGCGCGGATCGACCTCGACGAGACCGTTCGTGCTGCCAAAATAGAGCTTGCCTCCGAACTTCTCGGCCGAGTTGTAGTTGAAGCGGTTGGTGGGCAGGCCGTCGGCTACCGTGTATCTCGTGCAGGAGCTGAAGCCGAGGTCAGTGCGGCATAATCCCGAGTTGGTCGAGAACCAGACATTGCCGTCGTCGTCCTGAAGCGCTGCATAGACGGTGTTGTCCGGGAGTCCGAATGAGGAGGTGACACGGCTGCACGAATTGTCCTTGGGGTTGAAGCAGATTATCCCGTCCGTCTCGGTGCAGAAGGCAATCCTGCCGTCGGAAAGTTCGCAGACAGACACATACGCGCTTGCCGGGGAGTCAATCTCATGGGCGGCATAGCCCTCCGAGGAGGACAGCTTCCAGATGCGGTCGCCGTAGCAGGCCAGCCAGATGTCGCCCACACTGTCCTCGAACAGGTCCCAGATAAAGAGGTTGCCGGGAAGGTCGCCGGTGACATGAACCAGAGTCGCGGACTCATAGTCGTAGCGATATAGCCCTCCGCGCCTCGTCCCGACCCAGAGATTCCCGGTGCTGTCGTTCAGGATGGTGTAGATGTTGTTCGTCGTGAGGGAGGGCGAGCGCCGTCCTCCGGCTCTGAAATTCATGAAGGAAGAGCTGCCGGCGGGTCTCATATAGAGGCCGCCGAGATAGGTTCCGAGCCAGAGGTTTCCCCGGCGGTCAAGGCAGACCGAATGTATGTTTCCGCTCCTGAGTCCGTTCTCCCCGGCAGGGCAGTGGAGATGAGAGCCGTCCTGACCGAAGATGTGCAGGCCATCGTTCTCTGTTCCGGCATAGAGTCTCCCTCCTGCATGGAGGATTCCGCTCAGTACCTTGCTGGAGGCGGAGAACTCGGTTGAATTTGCCAGCATGAAGCCGAACATCCGGAAGTGGTTGTAGCGGACATTGACACCGCCGAAGAAAGTTCCCGCCCAAAGGTTGTCGTCGGAGTCGCAGTAGAGGCTATAGACGGCATTGTCGTTAAGCCCCCACGGATTTCCCTCCTCGGCTGTGACAAATTCCGTCCTTTCTTCGGCGATTCTCACTAGGCCTCCCTCAGTCGCGACCCAGATGTCCCCTTCCCTGTCCTGAATGACCTGACGGACCAGATTGTTCCGCAGTTCGCCGGAGGCCATGCTGTAGGTGCGGAGCCGCTTCCGCTGCTGGCTGTAGCGCACAAGACCGCCCCGGCTCGCCACCCAGATGTCATTGGCGGAGTCCTGATAGATGTCGTTAATCTGTCCCCTGACCGCAGAGGAAAGCCCGGCCGGAACAAATTCGTCGGAACCGCGTTCCAAAATCAGCGCCGTGTCCCCGACCGCCGTCCAGACATTGGCACGGGAATCCACCATAAGGCATTTTGAATGTCCGAGGGCGTAGAACTTCCGCATGCCGTCCCTGCCAAGCCTATCCACGCCCGACGCTCCCGCGACCCAGAGATTGCCGCCGGCATCCTCACAGATGTCCTCAACAAGACCGGAGCCGATTCTGAAGGGTTCCTCCGAATCAGCGGAGAAGCGTACCCGCGAGCCGTCGTGCGGATTGAGACGGAAAAGTCCGCCGTCGGTGCAGAACCAGAGGTCCGAACGCGAATCCTCGAAGACCTTGAGGACGCGGAGGAGTTTTCCGCCGTCGGAACGGAAAGCATATTCCCGGAAGCCGAAACCGTCGTACCTGAACGCCCCGTACATCGTCGAAAACCACATATAACCCCGGCTGTCCCCCGTTATATGACTGACCCAAGTGTATTTGAGACCTTCCCTCTCGCCGATGTGCCTGAACCGAAGATTGTCGGCACGGCCGTGAAAGGTCATAAGAATGAAGGCAAGCGTCAGAAGCAGAGCGCTTTTCAGATGAGGAAGTATGTTTCTCTTCATGAGGGATTGTGGCGTTATGTGGTGTATATATCCGTAAAATTAAGAAAAATGCCTGTTATTTCAAAAGGACAATCGGGTCTGACGGCAGGAGAGCCGAAAGACCCGATTGAGCACACATACGAGGCTATTCCTTGCAGAGACGGACGTTGTCGAAATAGAACACGTCACTGCCTTCCGTAACTACCCCGGCATCGAACATGATTATCGCGTTGCGATAGATTCCGTCAACGACAGCATTTCCCTTCTTGTCACCGTTCGTGAAGTCGAATGAAACCGTAATCCACTTGTTCACGTCTTCCTCTGTCGTGGCCACGGTCTCGGTAATTTCCACTGCCGGGTATGTGACATCATCCACTGGGAAACCGTCCATCTTGAAATTGACCGGAACATTCATTTTCGGAACATACACATCAACCTTGAATATGTAGCCGTCCTCGGAAAATTTCAGACAGTCAGGAGCGTCCTCCTCTTCCTTCACACCGAAATGGCTGCTGTAGGCCATATCCCATTTCAGACCGCCGGCGACGAACTTTCCGACCATGTCACTCGTGTTGACTCCGGCCTTTGAAGGATTCTCCGCGATTGAGAACTCGACATTTGAATTCTTGTTTACATTGCCCTTCCATGTCAGGATGCCGCCGTTCTCGAAATCCTCGATGAGACGATAGGTCTCTACAGGTGGCTCGGGGTTATCCGGCTGATCAGGATTGTCAGGGTTATCGGGGTTGTCGGGATTGTCGGGGTTATCAGGATTATCCGGATTGTCTGGATTGTCTGGATTCTCAGGGTCTTTCGGCTCTTCCTGTTCAGTTTTTGCAGGGGTCTGTTCCTCCTTGTCACATGAAGTGAAGGCGAAACAGAGAATGAATGCGGCCATGGCCGCGAAAAGGAGATTCTTCTTCATATTGTTATAAGTTAAATGTGTCAAATGCAGTTATGCAAAGTTAGTTTCCATCAATTCCTCGGAAATGGATAATCCGTTCAAATAAATGGATAATTCTTACATCTGCCATCACACAAGGACACAGAAAGCCTACTTTATCCC
>CAVBPI010000070.1:0-2894 GCA_963596955.1 bacterium
GCCGATTTCGGGTTTTGTGAGTAACTTAGCGAGTTCAAAAAATCAAGGAGGAAAATGATATGGCAAAGGAGAGTTCGGGGTTGACGCCGATGATGAAGCAGTTTTTCGCGGTGAAGGCACAGCACCCGGAGGCTCTGCTGCTGTTTCGCTGCGGGGACTTTTACGAGACATACGGAGACGACGCGCTGACGGCGAGCAAGATTCTGGGAATCGTGCTGACACGGCGCTCAAACTCGGCTCCGGACTCGGTCCCCATGGCCGGGTTTCCCCACCATTCCATCGACACCTACCTTCCCAGGCTCGTGCGGGCAGGCTACAAGGTTGCCGTCTGCGACCAGCTGGAAGACCCTAAGCTCACCAAGAACATCGTCAAGAGGGGCATCACCGAGGTCGTGACGCCGGGAGTGGCGTTCAACGAGCAGCTGCTCGACCAGAAGGAGAACAACTTCATCGCGGGACTGTGCTTCAGCAAGGACAAGTGCGGGGCGGCGTTCCTGGATGTCTCCACCGGCACGTTTCAGGTGGCGGAAGGGTCGCTGGACTATGTCATGAACCTGCTCGACTCGTTCGGGCCTAAGGAGCTGCTCGTTCCGAAAGGCTATGAAAAGGGAATCAGGGAAAAGACAAACGGGAAATACTACATCTCCACGCTTGAGGAGTGGGCTTTCGTCTATGACAACTCGGTCGAGAAACTGAAGAAACAGCTGAAAGTCGATTCGCTCAAGGGCTTCGCGGTCGATAATTTCGCGCTCGGGGTGACCTCGGCCGGTGCCCTGCTGATTTACCTTGAACAGACTCAGCACAGCGGACTGAGCAACATCTGCTCCATCTCCCGCATCGACGGAGAGAGGTTCGTGTGGATGGACCAGTTCACCTACCGCAACCTCGAAATTTTCGGAAGCGCCGCCGGGAAGGACGGGGTCAGCCTCATCGACGTCGTGGATTATGCCTCCTGCCCGATGGGCTCAAGGCTCCTGCGCAACTGGCTCGCGCTGCCGATTATGGACCTCGACGAGCTGAAGCAACGCCACGACATCGTGGAATGGTTCACGAAGAACAGAGAAAGCCTCGGCACGGTGAAGGAACTCATCGGGGACGTCGGGGACCTTGAGAGGATTGTCTCGCGCGCGGCGGCCGGGAAGATTCTGCCGAGGGGCGTGCTTATGGTAAAGCGCGGGCTGAGCCGGATGAAGCCGATAAAGGAACTGTGCGAAGCCTCCGAATGCGGGCCGCTGAAGGAGCTGACGGAAGGGCTCGACGGCTGCAACGAACTGATTGACGAATTGGAGAGGACCATTGACCCGAACACGGCGGCGATGCTCGGAAAGGGCGACGTGATTGCCCCGGGAGTGAATGCCGAGCTGGATGAGCTGCGCCGCATCGCACGCCACAGCAAGGACTATCTGCTTGAGATACAGCAGCGTGAGACCGAACGCACGGGTATCACCTCGCTCAAGGTCAACTACAATTCAGTCTTCGGCTACTACCTCGAAGTCCGCAACGTCCACAAGGACAAGGTTCCGGAGGAATGGGTCCGCAAGCAGACGCTCGTGAATGCGGAGAGATACATAACCCCGGAACTCAAGGAATATGAGGAGAAGATTCTCGGGGCGGAGGAGAAGATATATATCCTTGAATCACAGATATATAACGAACTTGTCGAGAAGATTCGCGCGAACATCGTGAAGATTCAGCGCAACTGCGGAATCATCGCGAGGCTCGACGTCCTTTCGGGATTCGCGCAGCTCGCGCTCGAAAGGAACTACTGCCGGCCGCAGATGAACGGCGGGATGAAGCTCGACATCATCGAGGGACGGCATCCCGTCATAGAGACAATGATGCCTGCGGGCGAGGAATATGTCCCGAACGACGTGCACCTCGACTCCGACGGGCAGCAGATAATCATACTCACGGGTCCGAACATGGCCGGAAAGTCCGCGCTCCTGCGTCAGACGGCGCTCATTGTCCTGCTCGCGCAGATAGGGTCGTTCGTCCCGGCGAAAAAGGCTGAAATCGGGTGGTTCGACAAGATATTCACCCGTGTGGGTGCGTCCGACAACATATCCCGAGGAGAATCCACATTCATGGTGGAGATGCTCGAAACCTCGATGATTCTCCACAATCTGTCCGCCCGCTCGCTCGTGCTTCTCGACGAAATCGGACGAGGGACATCGACCTACGACGGAATGTCCATAGCACGCGGCATCGTCGAATACATCCACGAGTACGGGCACGGGGCAAAGACCCTCTTCGCGACGCACTATCACGAGCTGAACGACATGGAGGGCATCTATCCGCACATACGCAACTACCACATCGCCGTCAAGGAGGTGGGCAAGCAGGTCATTTTCCTGCGCAAGATGGTCGAGGGCGGAGTGGCGCACAGCTTCGGCCTGCACGTGGCAAGGATGGCAGGAATGCCGCCGCAGGTGATTGAGTCGGCGGAACGCACGCTCGCCGAACTGGAGGCAAACGACGGCAAGGCTCCTGTCGTAAAGCCGGTCAAGCCGCACAATGTCAAGGAAGGGCGAGTCGAAAGCGACGGTTCGCTGCAGCTGAGCTTCTTCCAGCTCGAAGACCCGCTGCTCTTATCCCTCAAGGAAGACCTCGACAAGGCCGACCTCAACTCGATGACCCCTCTTCAGGCCTTTGACCTGCTGAGGTCGATGAAGGAAAAGATGGGAATATGAAAAAGGTTCTGATAATCACATACTATTGGCCGCCGGCCGGAGGGTCGGGCGTGCAGAGGTGGGTAAAATTCGCGAAGTACCTGCCGCAGAACGGATGGCAGCCGGTGATTTATACTCCTGAGAATCCGGAACTTAACGTGATTGACCGGACATTGGAGGACGACATCCCGGAAGAGACCGTGGTTTTGAAGCGGCCGATTTTCG
>CAVBPI010000070.1:2904-8143 GCA_963596955.1 bacterium
GGTTGCCGAGGGCGAGGCCGCGGGGAAGGCAGGAGCGGACGCCGCTTCGGAGGTCAATCCGATAAATGCGCAGAAAAAGAGCCTCGGGCAGAAGATTTCGCTGTGGATTCGCGGCAATTTCTTCATTCCGGACCCGCGCTGTCTCTGGATTCGGCCTTCGGCGAAATTTCTCAAGAAATACCTTAGGGAACATCCAGTCGATGTGATTGTCAGCACCGGCCCGCCTCACTCGATGCACCTCATTGCACGGAAAGTCGCGGCGGCGACCGGGATTCCATGGGTGGCTGATTTCCGTGACCCCTGGACCAAGATGTTCTATTTCAAGCATCTGGAACTTTCTCCATGGGCGGAACGGAGACACGAAAGGATGGAAAGGAGCGTTCTGGACGACGCGGATGTCGTGGTGGCGGTCTCCCCTCTCGTGCAGGAGGAGTTCAAGGAGATGACATCCACGCCAGTCGAACTGATTACAAACGGATATGACGAGGACGACTTCGACGAGGCCGACAAGGAGATGCGCGTCTCGGAGGAGGTTACAGGAAGCGAGAACGAGGACTTTTTCAACATTGTCCACACGGGACTTTTCGCCGCAGACGGCAATCCCGTCGCGCTTTGGAAGGTCTTGGCGGAGATTGCGGCGGCCGACGGCGAGTTTGCGGCAAAGCTGCGCATACGGCTCTCAGGAAAGACTGACGCACAGATTATAGAGGCGATTTCGGAGGCGGGTCTCAGAAAGGCTCTTGTGAATCTCGGCTATGTAAGCCACGACGAGGCTGTACGCGAGCAATGCGGGGCGTCGATGCTGATTCTGCCGCTTCGCCGGGAGCCTGAATACCGGGCAACGCTGCCGGGAAAACTGTTTGAATACCTCGCTTCACGCCGTCCGGTGCTCGGAATCGGACAGACTGACGGGGCGATGGCAAGGGTGCTTGAGGAGGCGCACGCCGGAGTGACCTGCGGCTGGGATGACACGGAGGGCATCCGGAAGGAAGTTCTCCGCTGCTGGCAGCTGTTCCGCGAAGGGCGGCTCGACGACAACGACGAGGACATCGAGCGCTTCTCCCGCCGGCGGCTTACCCAGCAGATGGTTGAAGTTTTTGAATCATTGATATAATATGAACAAAATGAAATTAGGCGGCGACATGATGAAGAAGATATTGATTTATCTTGGGATTGTCGTGTTTTTCGTGGTTCTGTCGTATGCTTTCGTGCCTCAGGTTTTGAGCGGAAAGATTGTGAATCAGGGAGATATATCGTCGTGGAAAGGAATGGCTAACGAGGCTGTGACCTACAATGCGCAGCATCCTGAAGACAAGACACAGTGGACGAACTCGATGTTCGGCGGAATGCCCACGACCGCGACGATTGACGATTTCGACGGAGACTGGACGAAGTGGATGTACAATCTTCTGCTGACGGGCAGGCGTCCGGCGACCTATTTCTTCATCGCGCTTTTGGGTGGATTCCTGCTGATGCTCTCGTTCGGCTGCGGCCTCGTGCCTGCGGTCGGAGGGGCGATTGCCATCGCGTTCTGCTCGTATAACATGCAGATTATTCAGGTGGGACACAACACCAAGATGCAGGCGATTGCGTTCTTTCCATGGGTGCTCGCCGGGGTGGTATACACCTACCGATGCGCGATGTCCGGGCTGAAGGGAGGTTATGGGCTGTATAAGTCAGATGGCGCGACATCGGAGGGCAGCGAGGGCAAGGCGGCCGGCTGGAAGTCGTGGCTGCCGAAGACTGTGCTCGCTTCTGTGCTATTTGCCCTTGCGCTGAGCTTCCAGATTAAGGCCAACCATCCGCAAATCACTTACTATCTGGCGATTGTGATTTTTGTCTATGCGCTGACGCTGCTCATCTGGGCGTGTGTGAAGAAGGAAGAGCGCGGACGGCGGCTTCAGAGATTTTTTGCTGCCTCGGCGCTGCTGCTCGTGGTGGGCTGCGTCGGAATCGCGACGAACGCCAACAAGCTGATTCCTACCTACAAATACTCGAAATACACCATGCGCGGAGGTTCGGAACTCGCGGCTGACAGGGCTGAGCATGCTGGCGACGCGAAGGCAGTTAAGGAGGCGAAGGCCGCGGCCAAGGGGCTTGACCTTGAATATGCGACGGCCTGGTCCTACGGAATCAACGAGATGCCTAACCTGCTGATTCCCAACTTTAACGGAGGGGCATCCGCCTGCGACCCGCATCTGAAGCACGGCGCCACGGAGGAGCTTCTCCGGCGTGCCGGACAGCCTAACGTGAAGCAGACCGTGAAGCAGCTGCCGATGTATTGGGGACCGCAGCCTTTCACGGCGGGACCGATGTATCTCGGCGCCGTCACCATATTCCTCTTTGTCCTTGGGCTGTTCCTCTTCAAGGGCAAGGACAAGTGGTGGATTATCACGGCGACCGTCATCGCGGTTTTCCTCGCTTGGGGCAGCCATTTTATGTGGTTTACCAAGCTGTGGTTCAACTACGCGCCGATGTACAGCAAGTTCAGGACGGTGTCCATGGCGCTGACGGTGCTTCAGGTGACGGTGCCGCTGCTCGGATTCCTGACGCTTGACAAGATTATCAAGGAAGAGTACAATCACAAGAAAATCATCCGTGCCGTACTCTGGGCCGGTGGGCTTACTGGCGGTTTTTGCCTTCTGATGGCTTTGTTCCCGGGACTTGCGGGGGACTTTACCTCAGCATCTGACGCGGGAATGCAGGATATTCTCGTGGACGCGCTCCGTGAGGACCGGCGGGCGATGTTCCGTCACGACGCTCTCATGAGCCTGTATGTCATATTGCTGGCCTCTGTAGTGATGTTGTGGGTATATTGGAAGAAAGAGCCGTTCGTCCGCACCGGAAGGGTCTATGTCGCGGGAACGATAATCGGTGTTCTGGTTCTTTTCGACCTTTTCAGCGTGGGCAGGCGCTACCTGAACAACGACCATTTCATCTCCCCGAAGAACTGGGAGGCGCAGTTTAAGGAACGCCCGGTCGATAAGAGCATACTCGCGGACAAGAACCTGTCCTACAGGGTACTGGACCTCAGCGTGAACACTTTCAACGACGCGCATCAGAGCTACCGCCACAAGTGCATCGGGGGCTACAGTCCGGTGAAATTGCAGAGATATCAGGATCTGATTGAAAGATATATTTCCGGAGAAATCAGTTCGGTCTATAAGGCCACGGAAGGCTGCGCGACGGTCGGGGAACTGGAGGAGAAACTGCCATATCTTCGTGTAACATCCATGTTAAACGGCAAGTATATCATACTTGGAGCGGATTTGGAGCCTGTCGTGAACGACTACGCCTTCGGGAACTGCTGGTTTGTGAACTCGGCGCGAACGGCGTCTTCCGTGAATGAGGAAATTGATTTCCTGTCCGGCACGGAGCTGGACAACACCGTTGTTTTAGGCCCTGACTTCAAAGGCATTGCGCCTCAGATTGAGGCTCTGGGAGAAAATCCGGAGGATTTCATCAGGATGACATCGTATGAGCCTAATGAACTGCACTATGAATGCAGGCTTTCGTCCCCGCGGGCGGTCATGTTCAGCGAGATTTACTATCCGGACGGCTGGAAGGCGTGGGTCGGACCGGTCGGTGAGGTCGGAGAGACCGTAGGAAACCGCTTCAAGGCGTCGGCCGAAGCGGAGGAGACGGAGATTTTCAGAGGCGACTGGATGCTTAGGGGAATGATTCTTCCTGCCGGGAAGCATGAGGTTGTGATGCGCTTTGAGCCGCAGTCGTATGTCGTCGGGGAGCACATATCCACGGCAAGCTCTGCCCTGCTGATTCTTCTTGTTGTTCTTTCAGCCGCCGGAGCGGTTTGTTTCAGAAAAAGAAAATAATGGAAAAGTGTATAATTGCGGCGGTGGCGGAAGACGGTGCCATCGGGAAGGACAACGGGCTTCTCTGGCATCTGCCGGAAGACTTGAAATATTTTAAGGCGACGACGATGGGATGTCCGGTGATTATGGGACGGCAGACCTTTGAGTCCATCGGGCGGGCGCTCCCGGGACGGCTCAACATTGTCGTTTCCGGGACACTGCATACGCAGGACGAGCGTCTGAGGGTCGTTTCCGGTCTGGACAAGGCATTCGAGACCGCACGGGAAGACTGTCACGACCGCTGCTTCGTCATCGGAGGCGCGCAGCTCTATGCTGAGGCCATCCCCGAGGCCGATAGGCTCTACATCACCCGAATTCACGCCAACGCTCCGGGTGCCGACAGGTTCTTCCCCGCCATAGACAAGTCGATGTGGAGCCTTGAAAGCGCTTCAGAACTCCACACCGACCCGAAAACCGGAATTACATTCACTTTTGAGGTCTATTCCCGCCAGGGAAAATAGAAAAACTCACGCCGGAGTAGGCTGAACAAAAAGTCATTGCCCGAGGCGCGAGATTTCATCTAAATATTCGGGGTGTCCCAGATTTTGGTCTCAGTACAACGGACTGTTGCCGTCTCGGTGCCGGCCTGAATACGGAAGTCGCCCTCTTCGAGGGTCCAGCAGCCGTCAAAGCCGACAAACGCGAGCGCCTTCGCCGGAAGCTCGAATGAGACGGTCTGTGTCTCGCCCGGCTGAAGCTCAATCTTGGTGAACTCGCGCAGGCGACGGCTTTCCGGAATTACGGAGGCCACAAGGTCGCTGCTGAACAGGAGCACGGACTCCTTGCCGGCCACCTTGCCGGTGTTCGTAACATCAACAGAAACGGTCAGAACGTCACCGTCGCTGAACTCCGTGCGGTCAACTGTCATGTTGCTGTAGGCAAAAGTCGTGTAGCTCAGGCCATAGCCGAACGCCCACTGGACGGAAACCACGGCGTTGTAGTCGTAGGCGCCCTCCATCTTATCGACCTCCTCGCTGACCTTGTAGTCGTAGTTTATGAGCGAGTTTATCTCCTTCGGGTATGTGAACGGAAGCTTGCCGCTGAAGTTCACGTCGCCGGAAAGAAGGTTCGCGAGCGCGTCTCCTCCGCGATTGCCCGGAAGCATCACATCGACCACCGCTGCGGCCTTGGGCACGAGTTCCGAAATCAGACGCGGACGGCCCTCGTTCAGAATCAGCACGACAGGCTTGCCCGTTTCCTCAAAGGCCTTGACGAGATTCTTCTGGAAATGCGACAAGTTGATGTCCGTGAGATTGCCCGGAGTCTCGCAGTAGCTGTTTTCCCCTATGCAGGCGACAATCACGTCCGCATCGCGTGCTGCAGCCGCTGCCCGGAGGCCCACAGGAAAGTTCTCCTCGTAGTATTTT
>CAVBPI010000070.1:8153-9704 GCA_963596955.1 bacterium
CCTGACGTTTGAAGCGCCGAACTTGTCCCGGAGAGCCTCGTAGATTGTGTTGTAGCGTCCCGCGAACTCATCGGCGAGATGGCCCTGCCATGAGTAGCTCCAGCCGCCGTTCAGGCAGCGCATCTGATTGGCGTTCGGGCCGGTCACAAGAATCTTCATGCCCTTTCGCAGCGGAAGGATGCCGTCGTTCTTCAGGAGCACGGCAGACTCCTCGGCAGCATGGAGAGAAGCCTCGGAGAATGCCTCGCAGGCGAAGTCGGGATAGTCGGCAAGCGACGTGTCCGGCGTGTCGAACAGTCCGAGGCGATACTTGAGGCGAAGCACCCTGCGCACGGCGTCGTCAATCCTTGTCATCGGCACCTCGCCTTCTTCCACGAGAGACTTCAGCGCGTCACAGAAATCGCATGAATACGGAACCATGGACATGTCAATCCCGGCGTTTATCGCAAGTTTCACGGCCTCCTTCACATCAGCGGCAACTTTTTCGCGTTTGTAGAGGTTGTTGATGTCGGCCCAGTCGGTGACCACCATTCCGTCCCAGCCGGTCTCATCCTTGAGCCACCGCGTGAGCAGAACCGGGTTGCAGTGAACCGGCGTGCCGTTGATTGAGGCGGAGTTCACCATAATCGTGAGCGCACCGGCGCGGAGAGCCTCAAGATAAGGGGCGAAATACTTGCCGCGGAGGTCGAGCGGTGATATGTAGGCCGGCGTCCTGTCCTTGCCGGAGAACGGCGCACCGTAGCCGAGATAGTGCTTCACGGAAACGGCTATATGCTTGTCGTCTATATGGTTAGGATCACTCCCCTGTTCTCCGAAAATCGTGGCCTTGCCCATCTCCGCGTTCACATACCAGTCCTCGCCGTAGTTTTCCCAGAACCTTGACCAGCGCGGGTCGCGGCCTGAGTCGAGCGTCGGGTTGAACGACCAAGGGACATCGGCGGCGCGGGACTCGTAGGCGGTGATTTCGCCTGCCCTGCGTGCGATTTCCCTGTTGAAAGTCGCGGCTACGGCTATCGGCTGAGGAAAGAGCGTGCCGTCGCTGACGTAGGTCGTGCCGTGGATATGGTCAAGTCCGAACAGTGTCGGTATGCCCATAACTTTCAAAGACCTGTCATTCAGAGTCTTCACAAGTACATTCCACTGCGCCGCAGGCATCGCCTTGCCTATAGGGGTGTTCAGGAATGAGCCAACCTTGTACTTGTCTATAAAATAAGCCAGTTTCTCCTCATTGAGCGTATAGGAGTTCCAGTCAGCGGAAATGTCCGAAGCCGCATCAATGGTAATCTGGGTCATCTGCCCGATTTTCTCGTCCAGACTCATCCGCGAAAGCGTCTTCTCGACCCGCTTCTCAATCTCGGCATCCTTATGAATAACCGGCTTCACATCATTGCCGCAGCCCGCAGCAATCACAACGACGGCCGCAGCCGTCATAAATTTAATTTTATTCATCCGTATTCATTTATATTTTAGTGTTCCGCCTTTTCTCAGACGGCGACGGGAGCTTTTATCGCTGGGTAGGGGTCATAGCCCTCAAGCCTAAAGTCCTCATAC
>CAVBPI010000071.1:0-9531 GCA_963596955.1 bacterium
CGGCGATGCTGTTCATGTAGGCATATTCCCGTATCCCCGGATATTCGCAATATCCCCGAAAAAACCGATTTGCCGGATTCGCCATTTTTTTGTAAGTTTGCGTGTTTTTCGCATATTGCGGAGAATTTGCATTTTTTTGATGAGGAGAGAATATGGCACAGACGAATCCATCGGTGAGCGAATACAACGACGACAGCATCAGAACCCTTGAGGACGTGGTGCACATCCGGAAAAGACCGGGAATGTACATCGGACGGCTCGGGGACGGCAGCAATCAGGGGGACGGGATATATGTCCTGCTGAAAGAGGTCGTGGATAACTGCATCGACGAGTTCGCGATGGGATTCGGAAAGAACGTGAAGATTGACATCGACGAGGCGGGGAAAGTGACCGTGAGGGACTTCGGACGAGGCATTCCGCTCGGTAAGCTGACGCTCGCGGTGAGCAAACTGAACACGGGCGCGAAATACGACACCAAGGTCTTCCAGAAATCCGTCGGACTGAACGGAGTGGGTACCAAGGCGGTGAACGCGCTGTCGTCATATTTCCACATCGAGGCCTACCGAGACGGGAAGACGGCCAACGCCACATTTGAACGCGGACGGCTCAAGGAGGAGGTCACCGACAAGGACAACGTGAGCACGAAGGAGAAGAACGGAACGCTCGTGTGCTTCGTGCCGGACGTGGATATGTTCGGGAATTTCCGCTACAAGACGGAGTTTGTCGAGAAGATGGTCAAGAACTACTGCTACCTCAACAAAGGCCTGACCATCACGCTGAACGGAAAGCAGTATGTCTCGAAGAACGGACTTCTGGACATCGTGAACGACAACCTCGACCCGGAGCATCCGCCGCTCTATCCGCCCATTCACCTTGAGGGACAGGACATCGAGGTGGTGCTCACCCACGGAAACGACTACGGTGAGAACATAGCGTCGTTCGTGAACGGACAGAACACCCGCGACGGAGGAACGCATCTCGCGGCGTTCAGGGAAGCCATCGCAAAGACCCTCAAGGAGTTCTACAAGAAAGACTACGCTCCGGAGGACATCCGTCAGGGAGTCATCGGAGCAATAAGCATACGCATTCAGGAGCCTAACTTCGAGGGACAGACCAAGACCAAGCTCGGCTCCACCTACACCTACGAGCAGGAGGTTCTCGACGAGGACGGCAATCCTGTCAAGGAGGCGAACGGAGCGAACAGGATAGAGAGAGGTCCGACAATCAGGGCCTTCATCAACGACTTCATAAAGACGAATCTCGACAACTATCTCCACATCAACAAGGACATAGTGCCGGTGATTCAGGCGAAGATAATCGCGTCCGAGACCGAGCGCAAGGAGATTTCGGGAATACAGAAGAAGACCCGCGAACGCAACAAGAGGACGAATGTCTATAACCGCAAGCTGCGCGACTGCAAGCTGCATCTGGGCGACAAGATTACCGAGCAGAACAAGGAGCAGATTGACCTCACGAGCATATTCATCACCGAGGGCGACTCCGCGAGCGGTACCATCACCAAGGCGCGCGACGCACAGACGCAGGCGGTGTTCAGCCTCCGCGGAAAGCCAATCAACTGCTACAAGGAAAGCCGCAAGAAGGTGGCGGAGAACGAGGAGCTGAACCTGCTTCTGAACGCGCTCGGGGTGGAGGACGACGTGGCGAACCTGCGCTACAACAGGATTGTGGTGGCGACCGATGCCGATGACGACGGAATGCACATCCGTATGCTCGTGCTCACCTTCTTCATGAAATACTACCCGGAGCTTATCCGCAACGGGCACGTCTATATCCTCCAGACTCCCCTCTTCCGCGTGCGCAACAAGAAGGAGTCGATTTACTGCTACGACGCGACCGAGAAGGAGAAGGCCATCAGGAAGATAAAGACGGGCGTTGAGATTACGCGGTTCAAGGGACTTGGAGAGATTTCGTCTGACGAGTTCAAGGACTTCATCGGCGAGGGCATGAGGCTCGACCCGGTGACGCTGAGCGACGAGGAGTCGATTTCCGAGATTATGGAGTTCTACATGGGCGACAACACCATCGAGCGGCAGAATTTCATACGGGGAAACTTGCGCAGTGAGGAAGAGCTTGAAGATGTTAACATTTGATACGGAATGTCTAAAAAGCGGATTGCGGCGTTGGACTTCGAGAATCCAAATCCTCACAACCGTGAGGTTGCTGCGGTTTGAATTTCTCGTCCGCCTTGCACTCCATCTTTTTATACATCCCTAATTCAATTGTTTATACCTGTCATCTCGAACGAAGTGAGAGATCTTTGTGCAAAAGGAGAAAAGCGTTCTGAATGACCGGATAGAATGCTGAAATTATAAAAGGACAACATTATGTGGAGAAAATTCTGCGCCTTCATGCTGAAGGCATTGGGTTGGACGGCCGTGGAGCCGCCGGTACCGGAGGACAAATGCGTGATTCTCGGAGTGCCGCACACGACGATATGGGATTTCGTCATATCTTATCTCTACTACACTTCCGTGGGCGGAAAGGCCTACTGCATGGTGAAGAAGGAGTTTTTCCGCTGGCCGCTCGGGCCGATTATCCGGAAGATGGGCGGAGTGCCCGTTGACAGGACAAACGGAGCGTCAGTCGTGCTGAGCGTTGTTCATGAGATGAACAGCCGGAAAGTGATGCACCTCGCCCTTGCCCCGGAAGGCACCCGCAAGCCTGTAAGGCGCTGGAAGACAGGCTTCCACAAGATTGCCACGGCCGTAGGCTGCCCTGTCTATCTCGGCTACTTCGACTGGGGCACGAAGCGCATCGGCCGCGGACAGAAGTTCGAGCTCACCGACGACGCCAAGGCCGACATGGAGCGAATCCAGCAGATTTACGAGGAAATGCACCTCACTGCCCGCCACCCCGAGAACTATGTCACTCACTGATTTTCACCGACAGGCAACGGGCGGCATCAGGAATCTGCCCAACATTAAGAAACCATCAAAAAATAACCTGCATCATATTTCTAAAAATTGAAATCCGCCCAAACCGGAAAATGGTCCGAGGCGCAGCGGCCGTCATATAATGTCTGGTTCACCATGAAACGGACAGGTGCGGCGATGTTCCGGTAATATACGAAATCAATATGCCTTGCATTGTCCCATGCGTCGGGATTCGGATTGAAGGCATTCATGGTGCACTGCCGCTCGCCGGCAATCTCGGCGGAATCCGACCAGTGCTCTCTCCAGACCTTGTGGCTCGGATGCTCCACCCGCGCGTTGAAGTCTCCCACAAAAAATGAGGGATAGCCCTCGGGGTTGAATTTCTCCTCCATATCCACAAGCACATGGGCATATTTCAGGTTCTCCTCGGGATTGAGTATGCCGTGGTGGTTTATGAAGCAGAACTTTTTCCCGGTCTGCCTGTCCTTGAAGATTGCGCAGGCTCCTCCACGCTTATAGACGCTGTCACCCCAATGGTCGTTCTCCGACATCTCGAACGGCGTGTCGCTGATCCAGAAGAAGTGATAGTCAATGAGTTTGAAGCGCTTTTTCTTGTAGAAGATGCCGTTGCGCTGGTTGCCGGAACCGTCCTGCCGGTAGGGAGAAAAGAATATCGCCGCGTATGTATCCCTCAGGTCGGAGGACAGTTCGGCCGCCGCGAAGTCCGTGACCTCCTGCACTCCGAACACATCGAAATCATTGTCCCTGATGCTCCGTATGCATTTGTCGTGACGGAGTTCCCACGCATTGGGTCCGTTCTTGTCCAGCCACTGCATACGCAGGTTATATGTTCCCACGCGAAGATTTGAAGTTTCCTCCGCCCGTGTCTGAGCCATGGCTGCGGCAAAAATCGGGAGCGCAAGGCAAACAGATAAAATTCTCCTATTCATACGCATCTTGTTTAACTGTCAGTGTTTCTGTTATTTCCCGTCCCCATCCGTCAGTGTAGATGACAGCCACGGTGTAGGTCTTGCGGTCACGCATCGTGGTGGGGAGCACGTCAAAGCTGAGTATATAGTCCTTCAGGGAAAGACCGGCAATCGCCTTGATGTCCAATGTCGAGACTTTAAGGTAGTCCGACGGAAGATTGGAAATAACCCGGGTGCTGACGTGTCCGCCGGCAGCCGGAACATCCGCCGAGGAATCATGAAGGCTTATGGACTCCTGCCAGCGACCCTCCTGCCGAAGCTGGATTCTGTCAGTCCTGCCGTCCGCCGAAACGCTGACATAGACGCTGCGGCAGACCCCCTTGTTGGGTTCCACACTGAAGATTATGGTGTCACGGGTGGCCTGTTCGACATTCATCCACGGAGCATCGCCCTCGACCCCGAAAGAGTAGTCCCTGTCGGAAATCACCTTCGCGCCTACAGGCTCACCAGCCGAGGAGGCCACGACGAAATCCTGCACTATCCCGAGCTGCACGACATCCACCTTGTCAGGAAACAATTTGCCGCACGAAACGGCCGCGGCGCAACAAAGCGCCATAAAAATCAGTTTTTTCATCTTGTAGCAGATTGAGTTACAACAATGCGGCAAACCTTTTCCCCGCCGCGGACAACAACCTCAAGACTGCGCGGAGCGCCGCTTAGATTTTCCGTATAGTCCATCCTCACATAGCCAATGCCGCTCCCCCGCGAAGCGTCGAGAGATGCCCATGTGTCCTCTGACTCAAGGGCGATTGTCCAGTCGCGGTTTGAGAACACGGTGACGTAGCAGTGCCCGGCGGCAGAAGAGGGTATTTCAATCTTTTCATTATTCACGGCGAGTTCGACGCCGGTCTCATACGGCTTCTGACACGAAAGCACGGCAATGACCGACAGCAGCGTCAGAATAGCGCTCAATGTTTTTCTCATAATCCGTATCTGTTATATTCCTTATTGTCAAGACTGCCGCCGCTGTTCACCACTTCCTTGTCAGGAATCGGGTAATACTCGTGGCAGGGCTTGATGTTCCCTTTCAGACGGGTGTTGTTCTCTCCCGTAACGTTATATTCCATGACATAGTCATACCATACTCCCCAGCGAACGAGATCATGCTTGCGCTGCCATTCCCCGAACAGTTCGCGGGCATATTCGTTCTGAATCTCGTGGAAGAGTTCGCTCCGGCTTGAGAACGAGGCCGGACTGACCGGGTCCAGTCCGGCGCGGGACTTGACCATATTGAGGTAGCGGCAGGCCTTCACGTCATCCTCCTTCTGGAACCATGCCTCGGCGAGGCCGAGAACGGCTCCGGCATAGCGGAAAAGCTTGTAGCTGTTGCTGTCGCTGGTATATTGCATACCGAAGCACCAGAACTTGTCGCCGAGATAAGGCCGTCCGGCGGAGGACTTCACGGAACCGAAGAACTTGTACGACGGCTCGACGAGGCTTCTGTCGTCCCCGTCGGACCAGCCGGGCCAGCCCCATGCCAGATAGCCACCGCCGTCCTCAATCGGAGTGCCGTCGGTGGCATATGAGGCGCGGCGAAGGTCTGACGAGCCGGCGACCATCAAATCCCTGTAAAAATGCTTTGTCGGGCGCAGAGGTGTCCTTGTCCGCATATTGGAGCCGAGCGCGGGGATGCCGACCCCGTCATAGAAGTCCTGGTCGCCCAACTGCTCCTCATCGTCGTCGCCCTCCTGCGCGGACACCTTGCGGTATGGGGTGCAGATGCTCGCGAGCGAGCCCGACACATGAAGTCCGTAATCCACGGAGATGTTGGACATCTCTAAGATTGACTCCGAACAGAGGCGCTGTCCGAAACGGATGTCGGAGACCTTGTATTGAGACAAGTCGCCATAGACTGACTCCAGCGAGCCGAAGAAATCCACGGCATCGCTCCACCTCCCGTTCCACAGGCACATCTTGCCGCCGAGCATCAGGCCGAGGGCGGCTCCCGCACGATACTGCTGCCGGTTGGACGGATCGTTGGTCGGGAGCATATCCAGCGCCTGCCTCTCAAGAATCCAATATTTCAGGTCATTGATGAGAGTGTCCCGAGTGTCATTCGCGCTCATGCGCGGAAGTGCGGCTATCCTGTCATTGGTCTTTGACGTCACCTCGTCCTTGTAGAACGGGACATCGCCGAAATTGGAGGTAAGGATGTAGTAGAGCATTGCCCTCAGCACGACTGTCTCCGCGAGCAGTGGCGCCTTCTGCTCGTCCGTCATGTCCGAGCGCCCGATGGCCGCCTCCACGGCATTTGCCCGGCAGACACCCTGATAGGCCTGCGTCCAGATGGTGGTGGCGAACTGCGGCATGGATGGAGTCACCGCCAGAATGCCGTTGAGCTGATCTGAGCGGTTGATATACATCAGATCCGTCTGAGCCTCGCATATTACGAAATATTCGTTGCTGCTGTAGATGTTGCGTATGTTTCCGTAGCAGGCGTTCAGTCCGGTGATGCACTGCTCGGGGGTCTCGTAATATGCCCCTGGAAGAGGATAGGACCTGACTTTCTCATCCAACGAGCAGGCCGTGCACAGGCAGCAGGCCGCAAATGATATGAAAACTTTCTTCATGGCCTCTAATATCTTATCTTAAAACTTAGCATATAGGTGCGCGGAACGGGATAGGTGGCGTTATCGACACGCCGCGCCGAAGTGGAGGATGAGTTCACGTCCGGGTCATAGCCGTTGTAGCGGGTCAGAAGGAAGGCATTGTCGATGTAGGCGCCGACAGTTATGTCCTTCATCCACTTTACTCGGCGGCTCAGGTCAAAGACATAGCTCAGAGAGAGATTCCTGAGCCTCAGATAGGAGGCGTCATGGACATAGCAGTCGGAGCCGTATCCGTTCCGTGCGGCGGCTGCCGGAATATCGCTGTTCGGATTGCGGACAGGATGCCAGCAGTCCATCATGTAGCGGTACTTGTTGGTGTTGGCGATTCCGCTGCCGAGGTTGAACTCCGAGATGTTATACATTCTTCCGCCGATGGAATATGTGAAGTATATCCCGAGACGGAAATTCCATATCCTGAAATTGTTCTGTATGCCTCCGTACAGGACGGGATCCGTGGAGCCGAGATACACGAGGTCGTTGCTGTCGAGGACTCCGTCATGGTTGATGTCGGCATATTTGCGGTATCCGTTCTGATTCTGATAGGAGACATACGCCCTCGTTGTCCCGTTGGCTTCGCGCTCCTCGTCATTGTGCCACACGCCGCAGCATTTGTAGCCCCAGAGGGCGTTCACCGGATAACCGGCCCTGTAGCCGTAGAGCATCTGAGAGTTCTTGGTGAATGTCGCCACATAGTCAAACTCAGCCCCGATGTCGGTCACGACGGAATTGTTGTGGCTGAAAGTCAGCGTAGTCTCCCAATTGAAGTGCCTGCGGGTGATGTTGTGCGAACTGAGCGACAGTTCGAAGCCCCAACCCTTCGTGCTGCCTATATTGGCGTAGCGCGAGGAGAAGCCTGTCTGCGAGGCGTTCTGGAGGGCAAGCAGGAGGTCGCTTGTGCGGGACAAATAGGCGTCGACGGAAATCACCACCCGGTCGTTCAGCAGCGAGAGATCCAGTCCGGCGTTGAAGCTGTCGGTCCTTTCCCACGACAGAGCATCGTTATCCACTCTCGAAGGATATGCCACACCATGCTGACCGTCGCCGAAAAGCCATGAGCCGGTTGTCACCGTGAGATACTGCTGCGACACATAGCTCGCCACGGAGTCGTTGCCGCTGCGGCCGGCACTAAGACGGAGCGCGAGGTTGGTGAGCCCGTTGGCCTTGGCTCCGGCCATCCAGCCCTCGTTGGTAATGTTCCATCGGAAGGCCGCGGCCGGGAAGAAGCCCCATTTGTGTCCCTTGGCGAACATGGAGGAGCCGTCCCCGCGCACGGTCAGGGTGAGCAGATAGCGGGACATCCATGAATAGTTGGCGCGGGCGAGCACGGAAAGCCGGGTCAGTTCGGTCATGTCGCTGCGCACGGTGTAGTTGCGCTTGTCCGGCAGGCCGCTGAGGTTGTACGGTCCGACATTGTCGTCCAGATAGCCCACGCCCTTGGTGTAGTTATAGTCGGTCACGCGCCGCTCTCCGGTGAAGCCTCCCATGATGTCAAAGGAATGTCCTCCGGCGAGCCGCGGCTTGTAGCTCAGAGTCGTCTCGCTCAGCATCGTGGTCTTAGAAGTTGCGGAACGGACAGCCGTGCCTCCTGTTTTCTGTGCCGTGGCCAAAGGCATGGAGGCCGGAGAGTAATTGAACGAATCTATGTCATTCAGAGAATATGAGAACGTCGATTTGGCTGTGAATCCCCTGAACGGGGTAAGTTCGACATAAGGGGCCATGTTCAGGAACTTGACGTTCACATAGTTAGTGGTCTTTGTAGCTATGAGATAGGGGCTGTTGAATATCGAGCCGCCGGAGCCGCCCTCGTCGCCGTAGCGGTTCCATACGTCCTCCTTCCCGACAAGCGGGCTCATGCACACCGCGGAAGAGTTGCTAGTGCCGTTGATGGTCACGCTGTTGTTGTCGCTGTGCCTGTAGGCGTAGTTTATCCTGGCTCCAATCTTCATGAACCTGAAAAGTTGCCGGCTGAACTTCACCAGCGTGCTGTATCTCCGCATTCCGGTGCCAATGACGATGCCGTCGCGGTCCTCATAGCCGAAGGACATCCAGACAGACTGCCGGCGGTTGCCATAGCCCATGTTTATCTTATAGTCCTGCTGGAACGCCTTTCGTGTCAGCACGTCCTGCCAGTCCGTGCCCTCGCCCAATGAGGAGGGGTTCTCGAAGGGATAGGAACCGGAGACCTGCGGAGTCGTCACCGTCACGTTCCCCGAGGAAAGGCGGTAGTCGTTCCTGAACTGCGCGAACTCGGTGGCGTTCATAATGTCAAGCTTGCGGGGCAGCTCGCTCATGCCCGCGCCGGCGCTGAAACTGACGGAGACCTTGGAAGCTGTGTCTCCTTTGGTGGTCACGATTATAACCCCGTTTGAGCCGCGTGAGCCGTATATCGCCGTGGCCGACGCATCCTTGAGTACAGAAATGTCCTTTATGTCGTCCGGATTTATGTCCGACAGGCTCTCCACCGCGTCCAGAATGCCATCGACCACAATCAGAGGGTCATTGCCAGCCGAGATGGAGCGCGTGCCGCGGATGCGTATGGAGGCAGCCGCCCCGGGTTCACCTCCTCCGCCGAGAATATCCACTCCGGCGATGCGCCCTTGAAGAGCCTGGTCGAGCGAGGCAATGGCCGGAGTGTGTATTTCGTCCATGCTCACCACGCCCACGGAACCCGTGAGGTCTGACTTTTTCTGAGTTCCGTAGCCTATCACCACGGCATCGTCGAGAACCTTCACGTCCTCCTTGAGCACGACATTGATTGCACTGCGCATCTCCACGCCTTCAGAGACCTCCCTATAACCGAGACATGAGAATATGAGCACGTCGAAAGAAGACAGTTTATCTATGGAATATTTGCCGTCCGCGTCCGTGACGGCACCGTTTGCCGTGCCCTGAACCAGCACGGTCACGCCCTCAATCGGCAGGCCGTCCTCGCCCACGACCTGTCCGCTCACGGTGAGGCTCTGCGCCGAAACGGACAAAGCGGCGAACACGCTCAAAAATATGGTCAAAATCAATCTTTTCATATCCTCAGTTCCGTTT
>CAVBPI010000072.1:0-9515 GCA_963596955.1 bacterium
AGATACTTCAGCTCGGTCAGAGCGGCGCTCCCATCTATTTGGGAATCAGCTGCCTTACCGACCAGAATGCGGTGATTCTCCGCGAGGGAGGCAGCGTCGGCGAACTTTACGGCTACCGCGCCGTCGGGCTCTATCAACTTGAGGACTTCAATGTCTCCACCGGTTCGACAGGAAATACTATCTACACCCTGAAGGACGGAATACCGAATCAGGGAGTGGGAGAGCAGCCTGGCTCAATAAGGCTTGCGGATTTGGACAACAACGGCAAGATTGATGACGGCGACCGCGAGGTGATAGGAAACTTCCTCCCGGATGTCTATGGCGCCTTTTCCACGACGTTCAACTGGAAGTCGTTCAACCTCTATCTCGGATTCCAGTATTCCATAGGCAACGATATGTACAACGCCAACTATGTGATGACCGCGTCCTACACGGGCGACGGCTCGAACCAGATCGGACGATGGCTGAACAGGTGGACACCGGAGAATCAGACAAATGACCCTCATTATTACTCGCAGATTCCAACGAAGCTCGTGTCTTCCGCCTATGTTGAGGATGCCTCGTTCCTCCGCTTCTCCACGGCGCGTCTGACATATTCCCTTCCGGCGAAGATTCTCAGCCGCTCGAAGCACGTCGAGGTCTGCAAGTTCTATGTTTCCGCCGATAACATCTACACTTTTACGAAGTATTCGGGATATGACCCGGAGGTCGGAATCAGCCAGAACTCGGCGTCCGCGATTCTTTCGCAGGGATTCGACTACGGAAACTTCCCTCACGCGAGAACATTCACCTTCGGCGTGAACCTTTCATTCAAATAGGAGGATATTGATATGAAACGATATATTTCCATATTTTCAGGAATATTCCTTATGCTTTCTGCGATTTCCTGCGATTTTCTCGAAACTAAGGTTGAAAGCAACATAACGACAGACAATTTCTTTCAGAGCGCATCGGATTTCGATATGGCGCTGACCGGAGTCTATTACACGTTCGGTTCGACGGAATGGAGCGCCCAGCACCGCTACGGCAACTATTTTCTCGGCTTCCTCTACTGGGGGCGCGTCGGCACTGACGAGGCGTGGATTATAAGCGGCAACAACGGCGAGGAAGAGATAGGCAACTACACATACACTCCTGACAATCTCTTTGTGGAAAAGGTCTGGTTCATGCAGTATCTCGGAATCCAGCGTGCCAACATCGTGATTGACAGGCTCAACGCCTATTCGGGCGACGGAGTCTCCGATTCGGAGCGTTCTCGCATACTTGGCGAGGCTCATTTCCTCCGCGCATGGTTCTATTTCCAGCTCGCGCGCTATTACGGCGAGGTGCCGCTTGTGCTCACGGAGACCACTGACCTTTCAAAGCTGAACACGACAAAGGCATCGCTTGCGGAGGTCTATGCTCAGGTAATCCGCGACTACGAAAAGGCTGAGGAACTTCTTCCAGAGACCAACACTGTCGGCCACGCATACAAACTTGCGGCGACGGCGCTCAAGGCTCGTGCCTATCTCCAGATGTCCGGAGAGCCTCTGAAGGACGATTCCGCCGCAGCCAAGGCAGCTGAAGCCTGTCGAACCGTGATAAACAGCGGCCGCTTCTCTCTTGTCAGCGATTATTTCTCGCAGTTCGACGGTATGCACGAGCACAACAGCGAGTACATATTTGATGTGGAATTCGACAACACCGTCAGCAACAACCGCTACGGCGGTCAGGTCGGCACCAACGAGGGACTTCCAAACACCGAGAAGCTTTACACGACTCAGGTGAGGACATTCCCGGATATGTACCAGAGATGGGACGACAACGACCTCAGAAAGACCAGCATCAACAAGGAGGGCTACATCGTCAGCAATAACGGCGTCGGCACAATCATCTATCAGGATCCTGAGACAGGCGCGGTTACATACGAGCGCAGCTACTTCATCTACAAGTTCCGCCATTCACTCGACCGCAGCGTGCGAGGCTCGAACTGGGTGGAATGGAACAATGCCATCAATTTCCCTATCATCCGCTATGCCGATGTGCTCCTGATGCTTCCGGAGGCTGAATATCGTGCAAACGGGGTGATTTCGGCAGATGCCTGGGAGGGACTGAATCAGGTTCGCCGGCGCGGTTACGGAAAGGACATCTACACCGCGGACCATTCCGTTGACATCGTGCAGGGAAACCTCACCGACAACCCATACGGAACTCTTGAGCCGGTTCTCGCCCAGATTCTTGACGAGCGTCACTGGGAACTTGCCTTCGAGGGACACCGCTGGGCGGACCTCGTGCGCTTCGGTCACCTCCAGCAGGCCTATCATGACGTGCTTCTGCATGACGACTTCTGGACGCAGTACTACGACCCTTACAGGGACAACTGTAAGGAAAAGCATTCGATTTTCCCGATTCCGCAGTCAGTCATCGACTCTTCAAACGGAGCCATTGAACAGAATCCGATATGGAAATAAAAACACGCATCTCATTATTGACGCTTTTCATTGCGTTGGTCTCCTGCACGAAACCGGATACCGGCACTCCTGTAGAACCTGATGAGCCGTTCGTTCCGGATGTCGTGTGGACGGATGTCAACGACTTTCTTGCAATGAGCGAAACCGTGGTCGTCGAACAGCCCGCGCAGACATTCATGCGGCTCTACTGGCCTGATGGAAAGCTCATTCCCATTCGCAGGGGCACTGAATGGCAGCTCTTCTGGGGCGAGGCCACCGATGCCCTCACGGTCAGCGCGACGCCATATCCCGAAGACCACATAGCGGCTCTCACCGACGGCAGCAAGGTATGGGGAAAGGAATTTTCCCGGATTGACGGGTTCAACGACGGCGGCTCGTGGTTCATCGGCATATTCCCGCTTGACGAAAAGGGGCATTATGTCGGATTCTTCCACGCCGAAAGCCATTGGACAGAAGTCGGGAAGGCGTACAAATCAATCGGCGTGGCCTATTCGGACGATTTCGGCGCGACATGGCGTGACCCGCGTCCGATTATCATGGACGACACGGCAAAGCCGGCAGAGCCTGAATGGACGGGTCTCGGCGACGGCTGCGTCATCTGGGATTCTGTAAATTCCCGCTACATCTGCTACTATCAGGCGAAGGTCTCCGGAGGGGCTAACTCTCTCTGCATGGCGGCCTCTACGGCGCGTGACGGCGCATCGGGGACATGGAAGAAATGGGACGGCAGCGGCTTCACGATTGACGCATACGACCCCGCCACTGGGCTTGGAGGCCGGAATGTCGCTCTGGCGAATCTCCGCCGCGTCGCCGGCGCGAATCCGTCGGTGATGTGGAACACTTTCCTGAACCGTTGGGTGATGGTCTATGCGAGCTGGCAGAAGAGCGTCTATATGTCCTTCAGCGACGACGGTCTTGCCTGGGACCGCCCGGTGAAGATTCTCGGCGACGAGGCTACGGCGTGGTATCCTAACCTCATCGGCTCCGAGGGCGACCTCACGGGCGGGGAATTTGTGAAACTCTACTGGTCCCATGCTCAGAACGACTTGGGACAGAGGGACTTGGCTTATTGCTGGATTAAATTCAAAAAACAGATACAATGATTATGAGATATATGAGACGGTTTTCTGCTGTGCTCGGCGCTTTGGTGGCTCTTGCCGGATGCCGCGAGACCGTTGACGTCAAATTCGACGCTTCAGTCACCGACTACACCCCTGTTGTCAGGGAGATTCTTGAGGCGCACCCCTCAGGGAACATTAACCTGCGCTTCGGAGAGGGCGTCTATCCGTTCTTTCCTGAACGGGCTGCTGTGGAGTTCCTGAATGTCTCCAACAACGACAGCGGCGAGAAGCGGGTCGCATTCCTCCTGAAGGACATGAAGAACGTGAGCGTCGTAGGGGACGGGACGGACTTCATGTTTCATGGGGCCATGGTTCCGTTTGCCGTGAAAGGCTCTGAGAACGTGAGGGTTGAGGGCGTGTCGATAGACTATGACGCCCCGTGGACCTTCGAGGCGGAGGTGCTTTCGAATGACCCGGTGAAGAGGAGCTTCGTGGCGAAGGTTCTGCCGGAGACCCGGTACAGGATTGAGGGCGACCGCCTGTTCTTCTACGGATATGACTGGGAGTACCCCATGGGCGAGAGCATAGTCTTCAATCCGGAGACCCACCGCCCGTGGTACGACACCGCCGCCTACGACCACGGCTACTGGTCCGGCGAGATGGGCGCGCGGGAGATTGAACCGGGCGTAATAGAGTTCACCCGCCTCAGCGCGAGGGACGTGCCGCCGGTCGGGAGCATCTGGGACGACAAGGGTCCTACGCGGCTCAACCGCCTCTATCCCGCGATTGCCGTGCTCTGCTCGAAGAATGTGGAACTGGACGGCGTTCATGTCTATCGCAGCGGCGGAATGTCCCTGATTGCGGAGTATTCCTCAGACATCACCGTCAGAGGCTTCTCCACGGCCGCCCACGAGGGCTCTCCGCGCATGATTACCTCTTCGGCCGACGCGACCCATTTCGTGAACTGCAAGGGAAAGGTGACCTTGGAGAACTGCCGCTTCGAGAGCATGCTCGACGACGCGACAAACATCCACGGGATATATATGATTGCCGACACACTTCTCACTCCGCACATTGTCCGCGCCTCCTTCGGCCATTTCCAGCAGGAGGGCAACCATTTCGCGGAACCGGGCGACATGATGCGCTTTGTCGATAAGGCCACCCTCAAGCCCGTGGGACAGGGGAGGCTCATCAGCATAGACCGCTCCGATAGGAAATTCTATCTTATTGAGACAGAGTTTGATGCCTCCGGCGTGGATGCCCCTTCGGGACTTGCGATTGAGAACATATCCTGCGACGCCTCCGCCGTGGTGCGCGGCTGCACGGTGCAGTACAACCGTGCCCGCAGCCTGCTGCTCTCCACTCCAGGCGACGTGCTTGTGGAGGACTGCGTGTTCAGGTCGCAGATGGCGGGAATATGCATAAGCGGCGACGCCAACTTCTGGTTCGAGTCCGGTCCGACGAGGAACATCGTCATACGGGGCAACCGCTTCGAGGACCTCGCCATCGGGGGGAACGGGCCACAGGCGGTTCTCCAGATAGACCCGGTGATTCCTGTGAAGGGCAACGATTTCTTCTATCACGACAAGGTCGTTTTTTCCGGGAATTATATCTCCTCTTTCGACAGCCAGCTCATATATGCCCGCAGCGTCCGTTCAATCGAGATTTCGGACAACAAATTCATAGATTCGGGCAATTATAAGCCTATTTTCGACGGCCTTTCTGTCATTGACCTCCAGTCCTGCGAGGATGTCTCGATTCTCTGCAACGACTTTTCGCAGTGGCGTGAGGGAGCCACGGTGAGTCTCCATAACTGCCTGAATGTCAAAGATAATTCCGGTCTGAAAGTTGTGGATTCGCCGAATCCGTATTTTGAGAGACGTTAGATTTCCGGCTCATTTTCTCGACCTGATGATATATAAAGACAGTGGTGTCATGAAACTATACAGATTAGTGGTTATTGCAGCGATGCTGGCGGGATTCCCGTCGGCGTCGCTTTTTGCGCAGGCTAGTCAGCCTCGGCTTGAACCTGACAGGACAGTGAAATTCGCGGAGAGGGACACGTGTTCATTGTATATGGACATATATGACCCGGAGCCGTCGAAAGTCGTGTGCTCCGACGGGAAGGAGCGTCCGACGGTGATTCATGTCTTCGGCGGCGGATTCAAGGAGGGGTCGCGCGAGGAACCATGGCTTCGTCCGTGGTTCAGGGAGATGAATTTGCGGGGCTACCGCATGATTTCGATTGACTATAGGCTCGGACTGAAAGGTGTTTATGGAGTGACGCAGTCGGAGTTCAATGTGCTGCTGGACAACGCTATACATCTTGCCGTGGAGGATCTTTTCGCGGCCACGACCTATCTTATCGAGAACGGTTCCGCGCTTGGGGTGGATGCCCGGAACATTGTCGTGACCGGCTCGTCTGCGGGGGCGATTACGGCGCAGCAGGCCGAGTGGGAGCTCTGCAACGGGACCGCGCTCGCCTCGGCGCTTCCCGCCGGCTTCAACTATGCCGGCATAATGGCGTTTGCCGGGGCTGTCCTTGTCCGCGGGCCGCTCCGCTATGCTTCGACGCCTTGCCCGGTGATGATGTTCCACGGGACTGAGGACGAGCTTGTTCCCTATGACGGGGTGACTTCCGGAGCTCTGGCGTTCTGCGGCCCGTGCCGGATTCAGAAGGCGCTTGAGGATGCGGGGGCTGCCTGCCGGTTCTACCGCTTTCCGGGAATCAATCATGCGGTGGCCGGATATATGCCTCAGACCGTCGATAAGCAGGCGGATTTCATCGAGCGGAACGTGATGAGGGGTTCGCGCGAATGCGTGGATGCCGAGATTGTGGATTCGGCGCTTCCGACCTATAAGACCGGAAATCCGAACGGACTATATGAAATACAGCCGGACCCAGTCGGCACCGAAGCTTCGGCTTCCGAGGAGACAGTTTCCGCTGACGGAGCTGATGCCGGCCCGGCAGACGCCCCGACCCGCTGGACGATTGAGCGTGACGGCCGCGGCATCCATTGGGACGCCTCCTGCGGACTTCCGCATGAGGACCACATCGAGATGAGCGGGGAGCAGGTCTCCTGCGTGCTGCGCTGGGGAGTTTCCGCCGACAGGACATTCCACAGCGAGAAGTCGCTCGTGTTCCCGATGCTACGCACGATTCCGAACAACACTCACGCGTCGATGAATTTCCGCGTCGCCGCCGACATACCTTCGCTGCTTGCCGTGAACGGGCGGAGCCTTATCCGCGAGCGTGTAGATTCCGTGCGCATAAACGGGATGGTGGAGGTGACGAGCCTCTGGTCCAAGACCAACGATTTCATAGGAGTGGGCTCCGGAGCGACGGAGACTGCCTGCATTCAGATGACGCGCACGCTCTTCCCTTCGACGACCCTTCCCGCTGTCTATGAGCGGTTTCAACTCCGCAATGTCACGGGTGACAACCTCCTCGTGACCGTCCCGCAGTTCTGTCAGGTCGCCTCCACCGACCGCTATTCCGGAGTGGATGGGGCCTACCTTGTCCGTGCGGAGATTGACGGCGACGGAACCGCATGGATGGCACCTGGCGCCGAACGCACTTTCACCGTCATCTATCAGGCCTATCGCGAGGGCGGGGTTGTGACCTCCCCTCTGCTTGCCGGCTCGGAGCCCGTGACGCGCACAGTCCCGGCCGAGTCGCCTCTGCATCCGGATGCTGATGCGGAACTTGCCGCCCGTCAGGCGTTCGTGAACGGGCTCGGGGCCAGCCTCGTCCTCGAAACTCCCGACACTGTCCTGAACGAGATGTTCCGCTTTGCCAAAATCCGCGCTTCCGAGAGCATATTCCGCACGAAGGGCGGCCTGATGCACGGCCCCGGAGGCGAGAGCTACTACGCGGCAATCTGGGCGAACGACCAGGCCGAGTACATAGACCCGTTCTTCCCCTATCTCGGCTACTCCGGCGGCAACGAATCCGCACTCAACTCCTTCCGTCATTTCGCGCGCTTCACCACGCCCGACTACAGGCCCATCCCGAGCTCAGTCATAGCGGAGGGCGAAGACATCTGGGACGGCTGCGGCGACCGCGGCGACGCTGCCATGATTGCCTACGGAGCCGCCCGCTATGCCCTCGCGAGGGGTGACAAGGCCGAGGCCCGTGAACTCTGGCCGCTGATTCAGTGGTGTCTTGAGTACTGCCGTCGCCAGATTAACGCCGACGGTGTCGTGGCTTCAGACACTGACGAGCTTGAGAACCGCTTCGAGTCCGGGGACGCGAATCTCTGCACCTCGACGCTCTATTACGATGCCCTCGTCTCGGCATCATATCTCGGAAAGGAAATAGGCGTAAGCCAGTCCGTGACAAAGGATTATCTCCGCAGGTCAAGGGAGATGGCCTCAGCGATAGAGAGTTATTTCGGAGGCACTGTCGCCGGCTACGAGACCTACCGCTACTACAAGGGCAACACGCTCCTGCGTTCATGGATTTGCATGCCGCTGATTGCGGGCCTCGACACCCGCGCCGCAGGCACTTCCGCAGCCCTCACCGGCCCGGAACTGATGACTGAAAACGGCTGCCTCACCGAGCAGGGGAGCGACGTGTTCTGGGACAGGGCCACGCTCTATGCCCTCCGTGGCATTTTCTACACCGCAAATACGGACAAAGCCCTCGCTGTCCTTCATCGCCTCTCTGCCCGCCGCCTTCTCGGCGACCATGTACCCTATGCGGTGGAGGCCTGGCCGGAGGGTTCCCAGCGCCACCTCTCCGCCGAGAGCGGTCTCTACTGCCGCGTCATCACCGAAGGCCTCTTCGGCATCCGCCCGACAGGCCTCAGGAGCTTCACGATGAACGTCTCGCTTCCTTCCGGCTGGGACTCGATGACACTGCGTCACATCCGCGCCTTCAGCTCAGACTTCGACCTCACGGTCTCCCGCACCCCGAAAGGCAGCCTCCAGGTCCTCCTCACCGAGCACACCCCTTCCGGCGACCGCCACCGCAGCTTCACCCCGCACCGTGGCAAGCTCAGCGTGACGCTCTGAGTTTTCTCAGGAATATGCCCCAAACGCTTATTTACTCTCCATTTTTCTGACTTCTTCCAGACTCAACCCTGTGCATGAGGCGACTGTTTCTGCAGGTATCCCGACTGCAAGAAGTCTATGCGATACATCCAATGCCTTATCTCTCATTCCATCTTTATAATACGCTTTGCTCTCGGCCTTGTAGTCCATCTCGGTAAACATATCCCTGACAAAATTAAGTTTTACATCCGGCGGGAAGTTCGCCACCTCGCAGGCCATCGTGAGCCGTTGCGTGAACCCGTCTTCGAGAATCTTCTTCGGTACGGAGTCCTCGCTCCAGTTTCCGGAGTTCTTGAAGACATAGCAGGTCTTCTCCAGTGTGCTCCCGAGCAGCGCGGCGTCCTTCCTGAACCTTCCCAGTTCCACAAAAATACAAAAAATAGCGTCAGGAGCAAACTCCCCGGTCCTTTTTTCCGCCATCTGATAGCAGGAGACGAAATTGTCAGTGTCCCATAGCCCCTCGTCCTCGTGCGGCAGTATCTGCTCAAGAAACGCGATTACATAGACCGGCTTCAGGTCGGCGTATTCGGCTCCCGGCGCGAGGTCCTTTCCGTAGGCCTTTGCGCCGTACCAGATGCACCGCTGAATGAAGCGGTCGTGCATCTTTCTCTGCATCTCCACGGTGAACGTCCTTCCGTGAATGTCCCGGCATCGGACATCCACCCTCACGCTCTTTGAGAACGCGGTGAACCCGTCCATCTCCCTGTCCTCGTACTCCTCAATCTCCGCGACCTGCCGGTCCTTCGGCAGTATGAGGTTGATGAGCTGCCGCAGAATCTCCTTGTTCCGCGGTTCCGCCAGCACCGCCTTGAATCCGGAATCCGAAAGGAGGCTCGCGAACTTAGGAATCTTCATCTTCTTGTCAGTTGCATTGTCATTCATCTTCATAAAGCTAATTTTCTGCAAAAGAACGAAGAACTATCCGTTGAATGAAATATTCAGCGGCTAA
>CAVBPI010000073.1:0-3201 GCA_963596955.1 bacterium
CGATACCCTTCCCGCCCATGATGCTGGTGCTGAAGATTGTCATCTTCGAGTCCTCGGGGATGCGGAACTTCTTGTCGATGGAGCAGACGACCTCGAAGTTGTCCGTCTCGGGGCGGTAGGTCACAGACGATACCTGCCCGGCCTTGTAGCCCCTGTACTGCACCACGGCCGACGGGACAAGGCCTTCGACGTTGTCGAAATGCCCTTTCAGTTCAATCTCGCGGTGAAATACATCCCTGCCGCGGAGGTAGTTGATGACGAAAAACGAGCCGACGAGGATTACTACCACGAAAATCCCTATCTTTAGTTCTTTCTGATGCTTCATATCAATATTTTTCATTCTTTTCGACTATATTCGATTTCAGCGTTGCCTCTCAACACTTCCGTCCGGATTTACGCGGACAAGGAAGGAGTCGGGAAACTTCTCGCGGATTTTTTTGTTTTCAGCGACGGCGGATTCGAGGGTGTCGCCACGCCCTGCCATATACCTATATATATTACCGTCACGGACAGCCTCCGCCTTCAGCCCCTTGAAAGCGGCGTCCCCCTCGGGAAGAAGCCGGCTCAGGGCGAGAATCTGAGTGCCGTACCAGACCGTCCCCGAAGCTGCCTGGACGCCCTGGCCCGATGTTTCGGAGGAGACCGAAGCCGGAGTCTCAGGTGCGGCTGAGACAGGAGCGCCGGAGGCCTTGTCCGGAGACGCGGACGGGGAGGCCGCCCCGCTGACGTTCAGGCTGCGGTCGTAGTCTGTCTTGAACTGCCGGAAGGCCTCAAGGAGACGGTCGGCAATCTCATCGAGCTTCTCGTCGCTGCGCAGCACGGAGAGGTCTGAGGCGTTGCTGATGAACCCGCATTCGATGAGGACGGCCGGCATCGCGGTTTTCCACAATACGAGGAACGGGTCCTGATGCACTCCCCGGCTCGCCTTGAACGGTCCTTTGCGCAAGGCCCGGTTCACGTCGTCCGCGAACATGAGGCTCTGCTCAAGATAGGCGTTCTGCATGAGCGAGAACAGGATTGATGATTCCGGGTCGTTGGGGTCGAAGCCCTGATAGTTGGTGCTGTAGTCGTCCTCAAGGAGAATCACGGAGTTTTCTCTGGCGCATTCGTTGAAGTTGTTCGAGTAGAGGTCGCGTCCCTTCTTGGACGACTGGCCGAGGACATGGACGGAGTAGCCGTTCGGGCCGGTGCCGGCTATGGCGTTTATGTGTATTGAGATGAAGAGCTCGGCATGGGCGTTGTTCGCAATCTGGGCGCGCTGTACCAAAGGCACGAAAACATCGGAGTTACGGGTCTGCAGGACCTTCATTTCCGGATAGGCGGCGCGGATTTTCTTTGCGAGGCGGCGGGATATGTCAAGCGTAAGGTTCTTTTCCTTGGTCTTTTTGTCCTTTGATATGCACCCGGGGTCATTTCCGCCGTGCCCCGGATCTATCACGACTGTGTTCAGACCGAGCCTCGCTTCCTGTCCCCTTTTCTGTCCGGTGGACTTTGCGGAAGTCTGTGCGGAAAGACTTGCCGGCACGAGGACGGCGAGCAGCGGGAGAATCGCCCTGAAATGTCTGAAAAAACGGGTCATATACAGCATTCTATTTGCTAATGAACGAAATTAGTCGTAATTTTGTCGGTTGCAAAATTAGAAAAAAAAGTGCACATAACCGAATTTTTGAATGCGACATGAAAATCCGGCGAAGGGTTCATGAGAGCGGAGATTCGGGATTATTTGAGAAAATTGATGTTGAAACCGTTAGGGAGCAATAAGTTACAGAATGCCGCGCTGGCAGTGGTTACGCTGCTGGTGCTTTGTTCGTTTGTGCTCCCGTCCCAGCAGGACAACCGCCGTTCTCGCAGAAGGCAGAAAAAGGCGGACACGGAAGCCCTGGCACCGATTCTCGACAGCGCACAGAGGGCGGCGGCAGATTCGCTGAAGGCAGTCCGCGACTCTATTCATGTCGCGGATTCCCTGTTCAAGGCCGATTCCGTGGCTATGCTGAGCAAGTCCTCGCTTGAGCGTCCGGCGTTTTCCACGGCAAGGGACTCGATTGTCGAGGATTTCAGCGACGGCAGGCAGATGGTCTATTACTACGGCGACGTTTCGGTGACCTACGGGGACATGAAGCTTACGGCCGACTATATGGAATATGACCTCCAGACCCAGACGCTCTACGCCAGAGGAACGAAGGACACGCTCGGGAACATCACCGGGCAGCCGACGATGAGCCAGGGAGGCAAGTCCTACACGATGGAGGAGCTTCGCTATAATTTCAAGAGCCGCAAGGCGCGCATCACCAACATAGTGACGCAGGAGGCGGACGGAATCCTGCACGGAAAGAACATCAAGATGATGCCGGACAAGTCCATCAACATAACGCACGGAAAATACACGGTCTGTGACGCCGAGCATCCTCATTATTATCTTAACCTCACAGCGGCGAAGGTCATCACGAAGCCCTCGCAGAAGACGGTCTTCGGTCCGGCATATCCCGTAATCATGGATGTCCCGCTTCCCATTGGACTGCCTTTCGGATTCGTCCCTAAGCGTCCCGACAGGGCCACCGGCATACTCATTCCGTCGTTCGGAGAGGAGACGGCGCGTGGATTTTATCTCCGCGACCTCGGACTCTATTTCGTCATAGGCGATTATTTCGACATATCCCTCACCACAAGCATCTATACGCTCGGTTCATGGAGTCTCGACATCAATTCAAGATATAAGGTAAACTACAAGTGCACAGGAACTTTCGGGTTCAACTTCTCCAACGACCAGACGGGCGAGAAGGGCGCGGCGGACTTTTTTCAGAGCCGGAACTTCGGAGTCAAATGGAGCCATTCGCAGGACTCCAAGGCCATTCCGGGCGTGTCTTTCAGCGCATCTGTGAACTTCTCCAGCCCGGCGAACAGCAGGTATAACTCCCATTCCGTGACGGAGGCCCTCCAGAACCAGATTTCGTCTTCCGTGTCCTTCTCCAAGAACTGGAACGGCAAGTTCAACCTCTCAGTGAACGCCCTGCACAGTCAGAACACGCGCGACACGCTCTGCAACTATTCGTTCACTCTTCCGAACGTTACGTTTTCCATGAGCAGGATATACCCGTTCAAAAGAAAGAACCGCGTCGGAAAGGAAAAATTCTACGAAAAATTCTCAATTGGCTACAGCACTACGCTCCAGAACAAGGTAAATTTCGAGGCCAAGGAGTTCGG
>CAVBPI010000073.1:3211-6474 GCA_963596955.1 bacterium
AGAAATTCTCAATCGGCTACAGCACGACTCTCCAGAACAAGATTAACTTCGAGGCGAAGGAGTTCGGACAGCCGGGATTCGCGGACAAGTTCCAGAACGGAATGACGCACAATTTCCAGATAGGTCTGCCTAACTTCACGCTGTTCAAGTATATAAACGTCACTCCGAGCATCAGTTACGGAATGAACTGGCATTTCAGGGAGCAGACGATGGAATATGTTCCAGAAACCGACGAGGAGGGAAACCCGATTTCAGGGAAAGGAAAGTTCGTCTCCACGCTCGGCAAGCAGTTCGGAACATTCGGAGCGACGCACACATATTCCGGAGGCCTGTCGATGAGCACGCGCCTCTACGGTATGTTCAATTTCGGGCAGCACCGCAAGCTTCAGGCAATCAGGCACGTGGTTTCGCCTTCTATTTCAATGAATTTCTCCCCGGAGAAGGGACTCCCGTTCAACGGATGGACAAAGGCGAGCTACACCGACCCCGTGACCGGAGAGGTCTATGAGCAGGAATATAACAAGTATAATTACAGCGGTGCGCTCTATTCCGCTCCCGGCAAGGGAAAGACGGGAAGCATAAGCCTCAGCGTGGGAAACAATTTCGAGGCGAAGGTGCGCGACCTTCGGGACACGACCGGGACGGGCTCGAAAAAAATCAAGCTGATTGACCAGCTGAACTTCAACACCGGCTACAATTTCCTCGCGGACTCGCTGAGGATGAACAATGTGGGTGTATCGCTCTCGACGTCCGTGTTCGGAAAGCTCGGAATCAGCGCGAACTGCAACCTCGACCCTTATGCCGTTGATGAGCGGGGACGCAAGTACAACAAGTTCAGCATCGCGACGGGCGGCCCGCTCCTGAGGCTGACGAACGCGAGCGCTTCCCTATCCTACTCTCTCTCCGGAGACGGGAAAATCAACGGAAACGACGGGACGAAGCAGGCCGGAGGCAACCCGGCGGACTACTACACGAGGATTTACTATCATCCCGTGACGGGAGAATACATCCCGGGAGGCTGGCTCTACTACATGAATCCTAATGTTCCGTGGTCGGTGAACTTCAATTATTCGTTCTCGTACAGCAAGTCATATTCCTACCTCTCGGAGACGAAGCAGCTGATTACGAACCACAAGTTCAACCAGACGCTCGGAATTTCGGGGAATGTGAAGATTACGCCGAAGCTTTCGATAAATATGCAGACGGGGTTCGACGTGATGGCGATGAAGCTTACCACGACCCAGATTTCGGCGACCTACGACCTGCACTGCTTCAACATTTCGTTCTCGTGGGTGCCGACGGGAAAGTGGCAGTCGTGGAGTTTCAGGATTGCGGCGAATGCGGCGGCGCTGGCGGACCTGCTGAAGTACAAGAAGAGCAGTTCCTTCTGGGATAACAATTACAGGTAAAAGCGCAGAAAAAGGCGATCTGCTGCGTTGCTCGGCTCGACGAAATGCTCACAACCATAAGGTTGCTGCGCTTTCCTCTTCGCCGAGCGCCTTGCATCTCATCCTTTTCTGCATCTTTTACCACCGCTGCTTAAACAACTTGGATTAAAGAATCGAAAGAAAAGGGTAAATTTTTGTGTTTTGAATTTTTGAGAAATATTTGTAACTTTGTGGTGTCAATTCTCTTTGGGGCGGTTCTGTGCCCTGACGGATAATCTGAATTTAATTAGTTTTTTATGCATAAGATTTTTGAATTGAAGGAGATGGACCAGGAAAAGCTGGTGGCACTCGCTTCTGAACTCAAGATTAAGAATTTCAAAAAAATGAGCAAGGATGACCTTGTCTATGCCATTCTGGACACGGAGGCAGCTGCAAAGGCGGCGCACGACGCGGAAAAGGAGGCGGAGAAAGAGGCCGCGAGGATAGCCGCCGGGCTTCCGGAAAGAACGAGAGGCCGCAGGGGACGTCCGCGCAAGAATACGGAGACGGCGCCGGCCAAGGATGCCGCGGCCGCGGGAGCGAAGCAGGCTGCCGGAACGCCTGACGGAGCCGATGAGCAGCAGAAAAAGGCGCAGAAGCCTAAGGACAATAATAAGCCTGCCAAAGAAAAGCAGGCAAAGGAGCCGAAGAAGGACATGGCCCGGAAGGCCGCCGGAAAGAACGGTCAGCAGACGGCCGCGCAGGACAAGGAGAATGCTCCGCAGCCTAAGGCAGCCGAGGATAATGCCGTGAAGAACGCTGAAAAGACGGTCGCCGACGGACAGCAGCGCAAGGGACGTCCTGGACGAAAGCCTCGGCAGGACAAGCCTGCGGAACAGGAAGCCGTTGCAGTGAAACCTGAGGAGCAGGAGCTTGTCGTGACCGAGAATACTACTGCACAGGAGCAGACTCCGGCGACGCAGACTGAGGAAACGACTGCAAGGCCGCAGCAGATGCGCGGGCGCAGGAACCGCATACGCAAAGAAGGTCAGAACGGCGTGCAGAACAACGGGCAGCCGCAGGAAAATGCGGGACAGCAGGAGGCCGTGACGGAGAATGTGGAGAAGGAAGAGGCGGTTGAGAAGCCTCAGAATGAGGCGACTGCTGCCGCGGAGCCTGTTCAGCCTGCCATAAGGCGCGACCCGGCCCTCGACGCCGAGGTGGAGGCCATCACGAGAAAACTCAAGGAGCGCAACAGCCAGAGGAATAACCCGAACGGCCAGCACGGCCATCAGCAGAACAACGGGCAGGAGGGTTACCAGAACGGCGGTCAGGGCTACAGCAATCAGCAGAGGGTTCAGCAGCCGAAGATTGAGTTTGAGGGCACCGTGGAGGCCACGGGCGTGCTCGAAACGCTGCCGGAAGGCTACGGATTCCTCCGCTCGTCCGACTACAACTACATCAGCTCTCCGGACGACATCTATGTCTCTCAGGGAATCATCAAGCAGTATGCCCTCAAGATGGGCGACACCGTGGTCGGAGACATCCGCCCGCCGCGCGACACGGACAAGTACTTCCCTCTCGTGCGCGTGAAGAGCATCAACGGGCGCTCGCCGGAGTCCATCCGCGACCGCATTCCGTTCGATTTCCTCACACCGCTCTTCCCTGACGAGAAGTTCAATCTTCTTGGCAACGGGCACGACGACCTTTCATGCCGAATCGTGGATCTCTTCACCCCTATCGGAAAGGGACAGCGCGGACTCATCGTCGCTCAGCCGAAGACAGGTAAGACCATGCTGCTCAAGTCCATAGCCAATGCAATCGCCGACAACCATCCGGAGGTCTATATGATTGTCCTGCTCATCGACGAGCGTCCTGAGGAGGTTACGGACATGG
>CAVBPI010000073.1:6484-8875 GCA_963596955.1 bacterium
GACATGGCGCGCACGGTGAAGGCAGAGGTTGTGGCCTCTACCTTCGACGAGCCTGCGGAGAAGCACGTGAAGGTTGCGAACATGGTGCTTGAGAAGGCCAAGTGCATGGTCGAGTGCGGACATGACGTTGTCATCCTTCTCGACTCAATCACACGTCTGGCCCGCGCATACAACACCGTGCAGCCGGCATCCGGCAAGGTGCTCTCGGGCGGTGTGGATGCGAACGCCCTCCACAAGCCTAAGAGGTTCTTCGGAGCGGCCCGCAACATCGAGAACGGAGGCTCGCTCACAATCATAGCCACGGCCCTCACGGAAACCGGCTCCAAGATGGATGACGTGATTTTCGAGGAGTTCAAGGGAACCGGCAACATGGAGCTTCAGCTTGACCGCAAGCTCGCGAACAAGCGCATTTTCCCTGCCATCGACGTGACCCTCAGCTCGACCCGCCGCGACGACCTGCTCTACGATCCGGTTGTTGCACAGAGAATGTGGGTTGTGCGCCGCTTCCTCGCCGACATGAACTCGATTGAGGCAATGGAACTCCTTCAGGAGCGTTTGAGGAAGTACCCGACGAATGAGGCCTTCCTGCAGAACCTCCAAAAGGATAGTGAGTAGCCTCTGCGACTTTTACCTACAAGCGTATTTTTAGAGATGACCGGCAAGAATTATATTCAGCGGCTGATTGACGGAGACGATTCCGCCATGAATGACATCTACAGTTCATTCCGTGGCGGATTCCTCTCTTTCGCCCGCTCTTCACTCGGACTGAAGAACGATGACGCCACGGATTTGTTTCAGGATGCCGTCATTTGTCTGCTGCAGAACGTGAACAGAGGCAGACTCACTGAACTTGAGGACAAGAAGGTCAAGGCATATCTCTGCAGGACGGGGAAATATATTCAGGCCAACAGAATGCGCAAGCGGACGGTTCAGTTCACATCGCTCGCATGGGACGAAGGCTTGGACGACTGGCTGGAAGTGAAGCATTACTCTGATACAGAGGAGAATCCGCAGGAAAAGGAACAGCGCATCCAAATCGTGCAGGATGTCGTCAAAAGCATTCCCAATCCATGCTCGACGCTGCTGGAGATGCAGTTTCTACGCAGAAAGAAGCAGGCTGACATCGCCGCCTCGATGGGGTACGAGAGCGCGGACTCGGTCAAGACAATGGTGAACCGCTGCAAGGGCAAGGTCAGAACCATCGTAAAACAAAGATACAGGGAGCTGGGCTATGAATAAAATAGACAACGAGGAACTCGACAGGCTCATAGAGGATGCCGTCATTGAAATCGGTGCCAGAAAGCGGCTTCAGGCGCTGGAAAGCCAAATCCGACGCAAGGAGCAAAAGGCCCGGACGCTCAGGCGCATATTCTGGTGCGCGGGAGGCGCTGTCTCCGCCGCCGCAGCCGTGGCCGCGGTTGTAGTATGGTCTCAGGGAAACCAGTCCGAGAATGTAGAGAAGAACATCTATGCACAGACCCCGGCAGACACGGCGGAACTGCGCAAGCCGGAAACACCGTCAGTCCAGCCTTCGGAAGAATCAAATCAGGCTCCCATTTCCATTGCTGAAAAAGCAAAAATCATCGGCAAAGATTATCTGGCCAGCCTTGAAGCATATCGCGGAGCCGATGAAATTGAGCGGGAGATTCAGGACGCAGTGCAGCTTCTAAAGTCCGGAAAGTTTACCGAGGCAATTGACAGTCTAAAAATTACGAAAGAGGATATTCTTCGCAGGAAATCAGCGATAAATGAGAACGAAGACAATGAGTTTGCTGAGCTGATGGAGATGAACCTTTTGGAGGAAGACATTGAATGGTATCTCGCCCTCGCCTATTTGAGTGCCGGGGATATAAAGAACGCGGAAACTAAACTTAAAGGAATAACTACAGACAGCAACCGCCACAGAGATGAAGCGCAAAAGATTCTTGACGAACTCCACAGGTAGCTCATACTTAACTGCAATAATCGCAAGTCTGTTACTTCTCTCATTCGGAAGTAATGCCAAAGCACAGAATTTTTCCGTCCCTAATTTGGATTTTTATGAGTTTGGAACGGAGGTCACAGAGGCCGACCGCAGTAGAGCAGCATATTACATGGGACAATTGAAGGCTGATGAACGCCTGAGAATGTATCCCGCTGAGAATTCGGACTATACTCTGAAATACAATGCCATAAAACAGGAATTCGGAGACTCGCTGCTGACGCTGAACAATTACAGATTATGCAAAGTGATGTATGATGTCCGGGAGAATGCCGGCGGTGTATATATGCGGTCGTGGGATTCATGCGAGGAAGACGGTGAAACTCCAGCCCTTCAGAGACTATATGCATACGGAATTCAAAATGCAAAAAACAGAACCGATTTTATCCATTTTCTTTTAGGCTATGCGG
>CAVBPI010000073.1:8885-9512 GCA_963596955.1 bacterium
CTTCATTCGACGAAGAACGGACTATCGGAGAATACCTAATCAGCGAATGCGGTGATGCCTTGGACGATAAATTGCAATACAAGGCTCTGGAATATGCGCTTTTCGGAATCCTCGAAACTGTTGCCATTGATGACACAACGGCAGCCAGGACCGCATACGAATACAGCAAGGACAGACTGGTATTGTCCATGAAACTTTACGGAGAGGATGACATCAAATACTACCATGATTTGCTGTTTTGCGCAGACTTTGCATTAACACCGTTCATCGATGACTGGGAGATGATAGAAAGACTTTTCGGCTATCATCAGAAATACGACAGAACTTACCGGGATGGTGAAATTGAGAATGTTCTTTCAGATCCCTTGTATGGACTCTATCAGAAAAAACTTGAGGCACGTGATTTTGACGCAGCCTATAAAGTGCTGAATGTTCTGATGTCCGCGGCTAATGTTGATTTGTCGGAATATAACTCAACTAATTACAGAGTTTCGGAATATGGGGAGGCTCAGATATATCTGATGTATTCAAAGGCACAGCTTGACTACTGGACTGGAAAGAGTGGATATGAAGATGAAATGAAAGCCGCATACAGCCTTGCACTCAAATATTTGTCCCCAGAAGGAG
>CAVBPI010000074.1:0-7142 GCA_963596955.1 bacterium
GATGTCGCCCTCTATGACCGCAGTGACGGACTCATCTCCCGCCGAGACGGAAATGAAAAGGTCGCTGTAAGTCCCCGGAGGGAGCATAATCCATGCATCCAAAGGTCGGGAGACGCTTGTCGGGCGGTCGATGTCCGTCAGGAGGATGGACTTTCCGCCGCCGACAATCTTCTCGTCCGCAAGGTCGCTGACATCATAGTCTCCGCAGATGTCGTCCCCCGAAGAAAGTACAATGCTCTGCACATCCTGAGAGAAATCCATCATGACCTTCATGTGCAGCGCCCCGCAGTGCCGGCGAAAACTGAGCCGTCCGTTCTCGACGCAGGCGACGAGGCAGGGTGAGTTGCCAGCGATGTGGGATTCAAAGCTGTCATGCCATTTCTGTTCGGAAGGAATGCGGACACGCCCGTCGGCGCAAGGGGCATAGCCCTCCTCCGAATATGGCCAGTAGGCATAGACCTTCCCCTTTGCCTCCGGACCGAAGATTTCGGCCTCGCCGCCCTTTCCGATGCAGTCGGCACGTGGAGTCCAGCAGGAATTGGAGGAGGACTCGGAATATATCCCTATCCTTGACCCGGGCAGCGTCCAGACAAAGGACTCGTCCTCCATCACTGCCTTCAGCAGACATACACCCTGCTCCGCAATCTCGGGTTCAGCGGCGAGCGGAAGCTTTTCCACGCAGGAAACCGCGGCCAGAAACATTCCGGCAATCAGGAATGTCCTTATCATAAGTATTGACTTTTTCATATTCCCGCCTCCTGTTTCTGATAGCAGCCCGGCCAGAGTCCGGACACGTCACGCACATTTCCGTAGCAGTCGGTCTCAAGCGCATTGCGGTCGCCGACCCGAACTGTCCTCAGCCAGCCCAAGAAAGCAGTTCCGATGCCGCCTTCGCCGCCGAGAACGACGTCCGAAGTCAGCATGGACTCAATCTGCGCGGCTGTCGGCAGGTACTGAGCCTTGTCCTCAGGCATTTCCCAGCTCCACACATAGCCATTGCCCGTTCCCGGTTCGGTGTAGTCGGCCGGAACGCCCACGGCATTGTCGTTGATGCCGGCCGAGCCTCCGGTCATGGTCCAGGAATAGGTTTCCCCGAGCGAGACATTGGACGAGGTAGCCAAGCAGGTGCCGCCGTATTGGTTGTAGCCGACGCTTCGGAGGAAATAGGTCGCGGCGGCCGTGTAGAAGCTGTAGCCCGCGGCGTTCACATTATAGACTATATTGTTGGCCATAAAGGCATTGTCCATCCCGGCTCCCGCTCCGCAACGCAGGGCATACCGGTAGCCGGCAATGCTCTGAACGATGGTGGTGTTGAGCATTATGAAGTTTGCCGCGCTGGAGGAAACGGCCGCAGGCTCGGAAGAGCCGCTGTTCCTGTTGCTCCAGAAGAGGCAGTTGTTCAGTGCAAGGGTGGAATTTGCGGTTTTCGTGAAATGTATTGCAGAGCCGTAGTTATAGCCTACATTGTCAATGAAACGGCAATTCGTGAGAAACAACGGGACCTGCCCCTGCACGGTGACTGTGGCCTGGCTTCCGGAGGTCGATTGGGTGCGGTTTCCGATGAAGTCGCAGCACGATGCCTTCACGATGCCGGAAGTTGTAGAAGAAGCCACTGAGAGCACGGGCACATTGGCGGCGGTGTTGTCGATGAAGCGGCAGTTTTCCAGTGTCAGGACACCGCCTCCGAAGGTGAGGAGCGTGTTGGTGCAGCCAGTGAAAGTGAGGTTCCTGATTGTCAGGTCACAGTCCGACGCTGCCTTCTGGATGAAGGCCTTTGTCGTAATCCCCTTCACGGTGTGCCCCATTCCGTCGATTGTGCCGTCGAAACCCGAGCCGCAGCCTTTCCATGAGACACCGGTCATGTCAATGTCGTTATGGATATAGACAGTCTTCGCTTTGGTCGAGGAGAGCAGGGCGAAATCCGCCGCATTACGGACATGAAGGACTTCGTCACCGTCCGGCACAAACTCGACAGTCGGAAACTCTAAAACTTTGGCAGGAGCTATCACGCGGACTTTTCCGCCGAAGAAAGAGAGCATCATCGCCTTTCCGTCAGTGCTCCAGAGTGTCGCCTTGAAGCTGTCGGAATAGTTGCCGGCCGGGAGCGCGATGTATATGAGCGCAGGCTCGGAAGATAGTTTCAATCCCCCGTTCCCGAAGGTCATCGTAACATCAGACGAGCCGCCGGCGGGTTCAATTTCACCCGTGAAACGCCCTTCGGAATCCGTCCCGAGGCGGAACTCTCCGCTGATTTGCTCCCCTCCCATGGCGCAGAGGGAGACTCCGCCAAGAACAGCGCCCTCTGCATCCATGAGCGAAAGCCTCACAAGCGAGGACAGGTGCCGGAGCTTCATGTGCCGGAGGCCCACATCGGAGCAGCAGCCGGGTCGAAGGAGCCGGAGACATGATGCTGCTCGGCCGGGAATGTCACGACATCGGCGCTTTCCGTCGCGGGATAGAGAATGTTGAACGGAGCGTACAGGCCGCCTCGGAAGACAAACGAGGCCGTCCGCTGCCCGTCCTGCTCCGCGTCAAGCGCGGCAGACGGAACGCCGTTAAGGGAGATTCTGTCGCCTTCCTGCCAGCAGGTGCGGTAGATGTTGCCGTCCTTGCCGCCTATGCAGGTTTTGGTAAGACCGCAGTCATCAATCGTGACGGCAAAACTCATCTCCCCTGCATCCGCACCGGCAGTCGCGACATCCTTCATGCAGGATGCCACGGCGCAGACAGAAGCCAAACATAGTATGCTCTTAAGAAAACTGTTCATCGGAGTTTTTCTGCAAGTATAAAACATTCACTAATCTGGATCATTCAGTCCTGAGTGTTGTGATATGCACCTGGATACATCTTGACACGGGGCTTACCGAGTATATCCACGTCATAGGCCCCGAGTTCCTTGAGCCAGGCGGAGAATGCCGCGCCGATGCCCTTGTTGGAGTCGACCGCCGCGATGATGTCATCCTTGGAAGCGAGACTGAATCCCAGATATGTCGGGTCATCGCCTTCGGCGAAGTTGTATTTGTAGATTTCGTGCTTTATGCCTCGGATGGTGCAGGCTGCCGTATGCTGGTTTGTGAGATATGTCGCACCGTCAGGAGCTTCATTATACTTTAGTCCGCGGTCATAGCAGTCTGTAAAGTTGTAGTGTTTGCCCTCAACTGCCACCGGTTTTGTCGAACTGTCGTCAAGACCGGCGTAGATGCTATAGGACATATTCAGATAATAGTTTCCGGTAAGGAACAGAGTGTTATACAGTAGCGTTTCATCAGTATTCTTGTGATGAATCATACAGTTAACCACAGTTGCAGGAGAATCCTTTGCACCTCCAATCCATGCAAGGGCACGCCCTCCGGTACATCCGCTGCCCCAGATTGTAGTGTTGGAAATCACCGTCTGTCCCACGCAAGTAATGTCACAGCCGACTTTCGACTTCTTGCAATTAGATGACTTCAACGTACAGTTATTCAACGCGATACGAGTACCCGTATTACCATATATCTCATATCCGACACGGCCTGTTGTTGTTGCGTCCGTTGTTTTAGTGTTTCCGGAAAAACTGCAGGCATTGAAAAAAGCCATCGTAGAAGAACCTTCGCTGTTATTGCTGAACAATACCGCACCATGAGAGTTCACGGCAGTCACCTTGTTGTCCTCAAAACGGCAATTGTTAAATCGCACCTGCCCGCCGGTCGCCTTTGCTGCTATCAGCACCGCAGCGCCACCGTAATTACCCGAAGCCTCATTCTTTGAGAAGAGACAATCCTCCGCCGTGAAAACAATATGGTCATCACTTTGTGCCGTCGGAGAGGCATAGACAGTCAGTCCAGCTCCATCGGTTGCCTTGTTCGCCGTAAATTCACAAGCCTTGGCGCTCACAGAGGCATTTGTGAATACGGCAAGCGCGGAACCGTTGCCGGAGGTTGTGACATTTGACACGAACTTGCAGTTTTCAAGCGCGACGCTGCCATATGTGACACGCAGGGCTATTGCCGTGCAGCCGCTGAAATTAACATTTTCGATTTTTGTCGTAAGACCAGCATCCTCGAAAAGAGAATAAGCCGAGGTCGTGAACACCGTAGGATTCTCCGCGTCCGTGCTTCCGCTGAGCGTGAGCGAGCGAACGGCAAGAGCATCGGAGTTCTTGTAGCACCACAGCGGAGCGGTGTATGTCCCTCCGGCAAGATGCACCGTGACTCCGTTACGCATCATCGCGCTCGCCGTGGTGTTGCTCCGGAAAGCCGCGAGGTTTTTCAGGTCGTCAAAGGCAACGGGGGCATCCTCGGCGAGTCCCGCTCCGGTTCCGTCCGGAGACACATAGTAATCACCGACGATTCTGTCTTCAATCCTGTCCTTGAACCCATAAATCTTGCCAGGCTTGAGCTGAATGGCATTTTCATAGTACGAGGCAGTGTAATTGCCGCTGCCTTTTGTCAGGCAAAGAATGAATCCGTCGCCGGCGGTCTCGTCCGACAGAATGCGTCCTGTGCCCGGAAGCGGCAGATAGTATGTGCCGGCGCCATTGATTCCGAAGGTCACATTAGTCTGCGCCGAGGCCGGTTCTCCGAGAGAAACGTTTCCTTCTGTGTCAAAGCTGACAGGGAAAGTTCCCGAACATGACGCGAGGCCGTCAACATATGCCCCGAAAAGGATGCCCGTAGCATCGTCAGCCTCCGTCTTGACCTCCAGAATAGTGGATATGGCCTTGAAATCGAGTGTTCTTGACTCCGCTGTGGTTTTTGCAGCGTAATATGCGGCATCACCGGGCACGGACTTGGCCTCGGAAGCGGTGCTGAAATCAACGGTAAAGACAGGCTCGCCGCCGTCCTCTTCCGCCTTGGTCAGGGTGACATCCAAAGTCTCCGGCCAGACGGCGTAATAGATGTCGGAAGTCTCGACCGTAGCCGTGAATCTGCCCCCCCCATTTTGAATTGTAACCTCCTCACTTACAACAGTCTTTGGATTCCCGTCGGCATCCAAGCTGATAATCTTTATCCTGTCGCCTTCCTCCCATGAGGCGGTCGTGCCGTCGATGGTCACCTTGGTCTCCGGAGAGGCCTCGAAGGTCAAGGTGACGGGATTGAGCAGTGTCTGCGTCGTCGGAGCGGGATTCTCGTCCGCAGGAAGCGTTTCCTGCACATCCTTACTGCATGAAATCATAGCCACTGCACAAAGCGCGGCAAAACATAATGCGTAAATCTTTTTCATTTTCATTCCCTCCATAAGCTAAATGTCCTCTCTCTCCCACATTTCAAGCTTAGCCTCAAACTTGTCGCCGTCTGACGCTGCAAATCCCGTTTCCATAGATACGGATGATACGGATAATTCCGGTTCGACATAGAATCGTTTACTGTGGTTTTCCATAATACTGTAGCTTTATGATATTGATTATATTTCGATTGTTTCAATGCACGGCATCCCCTATCGTTCGTCCATTTCGACATATTCCCTGTCAATGAGAACGACGGGGCAGTCCCAAAGCGGAAGGGAAGGAATGCAGAACGCGTCTTTCTCCGCGATGCCGTAGCCCCGCAGGGCCGTCCGAAGGCTATGGACATTTCCCGAAAGCATATCCACATAGACAAGATTATGCTTTGTTACATCCAACCCGTTGATTTTCAGCGACACCGCCTCGCGCTCAAGACTGCTGTCCGGAATCCTGTCTCCGAACCACAAGGCACACCCCACAACCTTGCCATCCCTTTCAAGCCCGACGCACTTAATCGTGCGGGCACATGACGACTCGACGCTCAAGGCATCCGTAGGGCGAATATCCCCGGTAATCAGACCCGTGACATTACGCACGGCGTGGAACTTCGGGCGCAGATAGACAGGCTCGCCGCGAAGGTTGGTGCGAATCAGCCCGAACGACTGAATCATCCAGCCGTAGTTCAGGTCGGTCATCGTGAACACGGAATAAGGAATGCCCATGCCCCAGTGGGTGAACATACTGCGCAGGTCCCATTTCGCCTGACGGTATTCGTCCCACTCAAAGCCGTTCAGCGCATGACCATACTCCAGGATTGCCGGGCAGCCGGTCTCGCCCTGAAGAAGCCGTGTGTCCGGAGCGACCTCCGCCAGTTCCATCTTCAGCTTTTCGACATAATGGACCGTGGTCTCCGGAACCGGCCAATAGGCGTGATAGCTGATGTAGTCCATATACTTGACCCCGTCCATCGCGGCAATAGCGTTCACCGCCTGCATTATATACTCGCGGGCGGGGCTAGTTGAGGCGAGCGCACAAATCTTCACGTCAGAATCCACCTCCCTTATTGCCGCGGCGGTGCGCACGAAAAGATTGGCATACAGGCCGTAGGAGTCGAGCGCCTTCTGGTGGTCAGGCTCATTCCACACCTCGTACATGGTCACTTTACCCTTGTAGCGCCCAGCCACGGCCTTCACATACTTCAGCCATGCATCCATGACGGGTCCGTCCGGGAAAAGGTTCGCGTCGAGGTCGGCGCCGTGGTCGGAATAGACGGGATTTCCGTAGCAGAGGCACATCCACGGGTGAACTCCGAGTTCAATCAGCCCATCGACGTGAGCGTCCAGCCACCCGAAGTCATATCTGCCCTTCTTCTGTTCGGTCTTTGCCCAGCCGCTCTGAAGCCGGGCATAGCCCACGCCGGTCTGCGGGACATATTGCTTGAACTTTTCAAAATGCGCATAGTCCCGGTCCATGGTCTCGCATCCGACGCTCCACCATGACGGCCGCGAAAGGTCTGAGCTGCGGGGTTGCAGATGACCGACGAGGGGCAGCGGTGCAGGATGAGCGCAGATGTTGTCCCAAGTCACCGAGGAGGCAAGAGGACCCTGCGCCGATGACACGAAAGCCGCACACAGGAGCGCGACAGACGACAATGCAATCTTTTTCATTTTTGTCAGATTATTTTTCATAAATATGCGGTTATCTTACTAACTTTGCAGGTCTTGCAGGCTATACCACAGTCATGTGAACTGCGCCTCAACTGTGGTACACTGTGGTACAAAGATAGCATATTATTGACAAATCCAAGCAAATTTTCAGATTTTTATGAAAAAATCCATCGGCATAGACAAAAATTCGCTGACGCCGGTATATCGTCAGATTGTGATGAAAATCAGTTCGATGATTGACGCGGGAGAACTTGAGGACGGGGATATGC
>CAVBPI010000074.1:7231-9490 GCA_963596955.1 bacterium
GGGATATGCTGCCGTCGATGAACGAACTCGCGGAGGAGCACGGAATCTCGAAGGAGACGGTTAAGAAGGCATATACGATACTGAGGGACAAAGGTCTTGTGGAGCCGCGTCAGGGCAAGGGATTCTTCATCCGCAAGGACGGGGAGGCGCACAAGCTCAAGGTTCTGGCGGTGTTCGACAAGCTCAGCACCTACAAGCAGCTGCTCTTCGACTCGATGACCGAAAGGCTCGGGAAGCACGCGGAGATTACGATACGTCTGCACGAGCAGAACATTGATATGCTCGAATATTTTCTCAACGAGAACCTCGACAATTTCGACTACTATGTCATCACGCCGCACTTTCCGCTTGACGCGGCGACGCAAAAAAAGGTATGCAAACTGCTGGGGAAGATTCCGAACCGCAAGCTGATTATGCTCGACAACTGGATGCGCAGCATTCCTGGCAATTACGGAGCGGTCTATCAGGACTATGAGAACGACATCATCAATGGACTTGAGGAGGGACTTGACTCTTTCCGCAGCTACAACAGGCTCAATGTGATAACCCTTCCGTCAAGTCTCTACGCAAAGGAAATCAGGAAAGGTGTCGCCCGTTTCTGCCGGGACAACAGCCTGTGCGTCACCTTCTCGGACGTCGTGATTCCGGAGAATGTGCGCAGGGGCGAGGCCTACCTGCTGCTGAGCGGTCAGTACGACTTCGGGCTCATAGAGCTGGCAAGGCTGGCGAAGAAGAAGGGGCTCGCCGTCGGGAAGGACATTGCGATAATCTCCTACAACGAATCCCCCATCAGCGAGATTATCCTCAACGGCCTCACCACCGTCTCGACGGACTTCGTCCAGATGGGCCGCCTCATCGGGGACATGATTTTGGAAAAGCGCCTGGAAAAGGTGCACTGCGACTTCCGCATGACCCGCCGAGACTCGTTCTGAGGTGCATTCGACCATGGGTCGGTTATATAAGGCTCGGCGATTACCGAACAAAGAGGTCGTCGGACGTGATGACATTCTGGAAACGACCTGAATACTCATTCCGCTTAAGGCCGAAAGTCGTGACAAGAGTCATCAACGTCGGTTTTCGGGTCTTCGTCTCCGCGATAAACGATGTCTGACGCTCACGCAGTTTGCGGTCATATTCCTTATCAATGATGAAATCGCTTGACGAAAACTTGCATTCACAAAGATTTATAAGTCTGTCGGCCCTGTCTATCAACATATCAATCTGGCTGTCCATTCCCCGCCACGAGTATGTCTCCGTGCGGACTCCCGAGATACCGAGAGCCGACTTTATCTGGGCTATATGCTGAAAACATACATTCTCAAACGCGAATCCGCGCCACGAAGTAATCGACGGGCTGTTCTGATTATGCTGCCAATATTCCGCATCGTCCGTCTTGTTGCAAGCAATGAAATGCCTGTAAAACAAACAGAAATTGTCTGTAATCCGGTAACGGACACACTTTTCCGGCTCTCCGAAATAGCGGAACTTCGCGATAAAATCACTTTCTGCGAGTGCGCGAAGAAGCTTGGAGAAGCCACCTCCGCCCGCGATGCCGGTTTTATTCAATATTTCTTCACGGGTGTAGCCTATCCTTTTTCCGGAAAGCAGGTCCATCACTTTCTCCGCCTCTTCAGGATTCTTGAAAATAGAGGCGAACAGACGATCATATTCAAGCGAAAGTTTCCCTTTGTTGGCGAACAGCAGCGCATCCACATTCTGAGCAAGGCTTTTCCCTTGCGTGAAGAGATTCATGTAATATGGTATCCCACCGAAAATCATATAACTCTGAACAATGTCATAGCGATCCATTTCAACGCCTCTGGAACGATAGAAATCTTCACATTCGTGCAAGGTGAACGGCTGCAGCCTGATTTCCGCCGTCAGCCTGTCGAAAAGACCGCCTTTTCCGTTCACCAGTTCATCTGAAATCCACGAGACCGCAGAACCGCAGACAACAAGCATAAGATTGTCGCGCTTCGCTCCCCACCCGTTCCAAAATGCCTCAAACGCAGTCACGAATCCGGAGCGGGGAGTATCAAGCCACGGAAGTTCATCAATGAAGACCAACTGCCTTTTATCGCACGAACGGCTCTCAAGAAAATTTTCGAGAAGAAAAAATGCATCAAGCCAGTTCGACGGCATTTCCGTAACATCCATCCCGGCCCGCACCAATGAATGTACAAAATTCTGAAGCTGCATCTTCATGAGCTCCTTGCCCTCAATCTCAACAGGAGACAATGCCGTGTGCGAGAATACGAT